>NZ_JAPYOK010000086.1:0-30329 GCF_028283155.1 Candidatus Poriferisodalis multihospitum
GATCGCCCTCGCTGTCACGCTCATCATCGTCATCAAACTCATCGACCACCGCGACCGCTGGCAACCCCAATGACCCACCTATCGGCGCTCGCTCTAAGCTCGGCTTCTCGAGCGGCGTCCACGATTCGAGCGTGGAGCGCGGAGTCTGGATCGAAGGCCGGTACCGGGACGTGTTTGAGGGGGTTGGTATCGAAGTGGAGTTTCGAGGTCTTTGACTCTCGCCACGCGTCTTGCAGGCACTCTGCGTTGAGCACGCCCGAGAGGTAGAGCGCTTCTTCAACCGAGGCGGCGACGTACCAATAGCACTTGTCGTCAGCAACGAGGTTGGCTGGCCCTCGGCAGGCTTTCAGCGTGTCCCCAGACTTGTTGTAGAACACCTTGCACTGCTGCTCGGAGGCTCCTGCCGCGAGCTGGTTCGTGAGCGTGCGCTGATAGTCGACGTTTTCCGACAAGGTCGCGCCGGCTGTTTTGGCTCGGTCGCGTGCGTAGCGGCTTTCGGCGATGGTCCAGTATTCGTGGGTGTGCGGCATTGACGACCGGAAGTCGGCGTCGTTCAGTTCCATTACTGCTCGGCGATGCTCGGTGAGCGGCGCGATGAGCCAGGCATCGGGCGAGCACACGAATGGCTCAAGTGTCTGCGAGCGTAGGGTCCGTACCAGCGCTGCGGTCTCGACGACGGCCTCAAAGCTCACGCCTGTCCAGGGTGGCTTCGTTGACGCCTTCGTGTGCACCGTGGCGGTGTCGTTGTCGCCAGGCTGTATCGGATCGAGTGCGAGGCACAGTCCCAGCGGCGAGGCCACGGCTCCGCGGCGGAAGCGGCGCGCATACGGCGACGGTTTGCTCTCGCGGCGCACGATCTCGGTCACTGTCGGGGCTTCGGGGTCGCCCGAGTACCGCAGCAGCATCGCATCTTGCCATTCGACGGCGGCGCCGCCGAGCCGCCTGCCGACGACGATGCAGGTGCCGTTGGGCGCGTGCCTGAACGGCGGCGGCTCCACGTCGTCGAGGCTTGCCACGTAGTCGAAGCCGACCCTCGCGCCGCCCCAGCTTCCCGAGCGCCATGACTCCCATGTTTGGCTGATGAGTGCGCTGCCGGGCAGAACGAGGCCGAACGCCCCGTCGTCTTCGAGGTACAGATCGGCTGCGCGCGCCGAGAACACCGACGCCAAGTCACCCTTCGCCGACCACCTCGCCTTCGGCCGCAACTCATAGCGCTCGCTGAGCGTCGCCAATTGATCCTTGCGTGTGCCCGCCGGCGTGTCGTTGGCGACCAGCCACGGCGGGTTGGCGACAATGGCCATCACCTTGTTGCGCGCCAGCGCGGACGGCGCGACCTGGTTGCCGATGTACCAGCGCCAGACATGATCGCCCTCGTCGGCCACAGCATCCGACAGCTGCGCCACCGCCTCGCTGAGCAACGCCTGCGTATCGGCATCTTCAGCATCGAGGCTGCTCTCGCCCACCGCAGCATCGACCAGCGTGCGTACCAGCACCTCAGCACGCGGCGACTCGATGACCTCAGCCGGGATGTCGATGCGCTGACCTTGGGCAGACGTCAGGCCGAGCGTGCCCTGCATGTTCTGCTGTGCCTGTTCTGAGTGCAGCAGTGCGTCGGCGAGATAGACACGCAGCGGCACCATACCGCCGGGCGGCAACGCCGTGGCCAGCGTCGCCTTGGCCATCTCGACGGCGACGGGATGCACGTCGAGGCCGGTCACCATCGCGGCGACGATCTCCCTGGTCCGCCCCGCAAGCAGCGGGTGCGCTGAACGGATGCGCTTGGCGACCGCTCTGGCAGACCAGAACAAGAACGTGCCAGAGCCGCAAGCTGGGTCCAGAATCGAGAACGCACCTTGTTCAGCAGCGTTGGAAGCTGGCCCGGCTTCAAGTGTCCGCGCTGCGGTTTCGATCGCGGCGTCCAGGCGGGCGGGGTCCTTCACGAGCACCTGATCCACGACATCATCTGCCAGCCAGTCCGGCGTGTAGTACTCGCCGAATTCCTTGCGGTCGTCACGGTCGATCAGATCGTGATACAGCTCTTTCAGCAAGTCCCGGTCTGCCGCGCGCCAGTCATACTGCGACACGCTGCTGGCCAAGCGCTCCAAGAGATCGACGCCCGCATCGAAATCGCCGAGCCAGGCGCAGAACCCGTCAGCGACAGCCTCGGGCAGCTCATCGATGAGCGACCCGTCCTGCGCTGCGAGCACGATCATCCGGGCCGCGACGACGAGCATCGTGTGCTCAGCGAAGTTGTGCGCCTGACCGATCGCGCCCGGCCCGACCAAACCAGACCCCTGAAGCGTGCGCCGCCACAAACCGAATTTCGTCTCATAGAACGGTTCGGTCTCAACCGTCGGCAACAGCACCCGCAATTCGGCCAGAAACGGATCGAACAGCGTCCGCAACGGCGACGGGGGTGCCGGCGCTCCGCGACGCTCCGGTGGTGCCAGATGCTCAACGACGAACTGGCCGAAAGCGCCCACATCGTCGGCGAAGACCAGCCCCTGAACGTGCGGCAACGCCACCAGGCTGCCCGCACCAGACGACCCGCCAGCCGCCGCTTGCCACTCCCAGCCCCACCACACACGGCCGTCGGTCAAGAATCCCCGCCAAGGCCGCTGGCTGCCGAGATCCAAACGACGATCCGCGAACGCCTCGACATAGCGAGCGACCTGACCGAACTGCGTTTCGCTCACTCCGCTCCTGAGACGCTCCGGGCCTGCTTCGCCACGGGCCTTCGTCTCGATGACGACTCGGTACTCGTGACACACCAGGTCAGCGGCACCAGTGCCCGCCCGCACCTCTAACGCATAGTCGCCAGCACCAAGCTCGGCCAACAGATTCGCCAGTCTGCGACGGATGTCCTGCTCGCCTACTGCACCTAACAGCGCCGCTAACTGCTTCCCGGCACGTTCATTGCTCGACATGGCATCCCTCCCGAAAATGCGACTGGTCCTCAGTCGAGCATCACTCTCGCGCCACGGTGTCACACCCAAGAGCGCACCGTACCGGCCCCCAGCATCCAGCCGGGGACCCTCAGACCACACCGGTTAGGCAAGCTTTCTGAGTATCACTGTCGGGCGGGTTCCGGACCGATGCTCCGGCGGAGCCTCCCGGCATTCGGCGGCATCGATCGGGCTCCAGGAATCGTATTGCTGACCAGTAGAAATGCGGTCGTGAGCAAGATCAAGACCGTCTCGATGGGTGACATCAGGGAGCAATTCGAGTTCGTCGACGATCCTGACGTGCTTCAACGAGCGAAGAGGAACCCGGCGCTGTGGGCGGCGCTGGACTGGCTGCGTCCGTCCAACTGGCGCGGCAGCGGACTCACTCCCGATCAGGTGCTGCCGATCGCTGCCGAGAGCGGCATTCCCGTCGCCTGGGTGCCGCCCCGCGCAGTTCTGATGGAACTGGCAGCAGCCGAGCCGAATCGCCGAGTGGCCGTGCTCATGGCGAACGAACAGGCCGTGCTCAACCACTGCAGATCGGTACTCGCCGAGTGCGACGATCAAGAACTGCGCGACCCTCAAACGCTCGCCGGTCGGGCCCAGCGTGCATACGAGACCGGTCACTACGAAGCGGCGATGGCGCTAGCCGTCGCAGTCGCGGAACAGCCGGCGATCTGGGCATCAAGGCGTCGCGTGCTGGCATTTCTCGACGACGACGAGCGAGCGGCGTACGAGAAGGCAGAACTGGCGAAGTACACGCTTGCGCGAAGCGAACTCGAAGTGCTTCAGGCCCGAAGAGCTGGCTCGCGCACGAAGGTGCCGCGCCGCGCACTGCTGTCGCCCATCCCGAAGTTCTTCCAAGGCTTCTACCCCGAGCAAGGCGACCCGATTCCCGAGACCGTGTCGCGGCACGCGACCGTTCACCAGCCGACTGTCGATCACCTCACACGAGAGAACTCGCTTCTGGCGATCATGCTGTGCATGTCGCTGCTTCGAGAGCAGCAGGCATGGATCGACGAGGTCCGGGATTAGGCATTCGTCGACAACCTCGTCGCATTTGGCGTCAAGGGGCAATTGCAGCCCGCGACCCTCTCGGCGGCGGTTCTACCTGCGTTTGCTGGCCCCTACGGTTGCCGTCGCGACACCCGGCGGTCGGAAGGTCCGATGCGAATCCAACAGCTCGACTTGTGGAACTTCAAGGCGTTCCAGAGGTTCACTGTGCGTCTTGGGTCCAGTGCGTTCTTGGTAGGGCCCAACAACGCGGGGAAATCAACCCTCATCGCAGCAGCGAGGGCCGCGGCAGGAATGCTGGAGCACGCGTCACGCAGACAGCCGACCGGGTCCCGAGCACACGGTGAACGCCGAGCACGCACACACTCGCTCCGCGCCGATCAGTACGGCTTGGTGACCGAGAATCTGCGCCATCAGTTCCGCCCCGAGGAGTCGGTGGTGTCGATGCGCACGGAGTGCGCGGGGCGCGCGGACACCGACCTGATTCTCACCGGAGTTTGGCCTGATGAGGATGACGCCGTGCCGGAGCCGTACTTCTATCTGCGTCGGCCTGACGAGCGGCCGATAGTGCGGCCGGCAGATGTTCGAGAAATGACGGGACCGATCGGCATCGTCCCCGGCCTCTATCCGCTGAACCGCACCGAGTCGGTGCTGGACGAGGCGTACGTGCGGTCCAGTTTCCAAGGACGCAGGTCCAGCCAGCACGCTCGGAACCAGCTGCTGTTGATCAAGAACGGTGGCGAGTTCGAGGAATTCACGGAGTTCGTCACCGAGCGGCTCCCCGAGATCGAGGAACTCTCCGTCGAAACACGTGAAGGCGAGAAGCCGGGTTACCGAGAACTCGACGTGTTCGTCCGAGAGCGCGGCGACAGGACGCCGAAGGAGCTCTACTGGGTCGGCGACGGCATGCAGATCTTCGTGCAGATCCTGACCCATCTCTGGCGTCTGCGGTCGGCAGATGTGGTGATCCTCGATGAGCCTGATCTCTATCTGCATGCCGACCTCCAACGACGCCTGGTGCGATTGCTCGACTCGACAGAGGCACAGACGATCACTGCGACCCACTCGTCCGAGATGCTCGCAGAGGCGCCTTCCGAGTCGGTCGTGTGGGTCGACAAGTCCCGCCGCAGAGCCGTGCGTCGGCCGCAGGCTGCGTCACAGGAAGACCTGTCGACGCAGATCGGCTCGAGCTTCAACTTACGCCTCGCCACGGCCCTGCGTGCCCGCACAGTGGTGTTCGTCGAGGGCGACGACATGTCCATCATCCGGGAACTCGCGAAGACGGCCCACGCCGATCATCTGGCTGGCGAGCGCAACTGCGCGGTCATCGAGATCGGGGGCTTCACCAACTGGGTCCAGGTCGAGCCCTTCCAGTGGTTCGTCTCGGACTTCCTTCAGGGTTCCGTTGACGTGCATGTGCTGCTCGATCGCGACTATCGGGCCGATGCGGACGTCGGCGACGTGCGCTCGCGTCTCGAAGCAATCGGGGTCCACGCTCACGTTTGGCAGCGCAAGGAACTCGAGAGCTACCTGCTGGAGCCAGCGGCACTGACACGCGTGTCGAACGCACCGGCGCAGTTCATCTCGGACCAGTTGGCATCGATCACGGACGACATGACCGAGAGGGTCCTTGCCCAGTTCGGCAAGGAACGGCACTTCCTGAGCCAAGCCGCCAAGAAGGACATTGCCAGCACCTTCAGCGAGACGAACACCGAACTCCGGCCACTCGCAGCAGACCCCGTCTGGCGCCTCCACAGATACCCGGCCAAAGAGATCCTGAAGGCACTGAACAGGACTCTCCAAGACGCCGGACACAACACGGTGTCGCCGAAGACGCTCGCACGCCGACTGCATGAATCCGAGATACCCCACGAAATGCGCAACTGGCTGACCGAGGTGGACAGCAGCATCAGCCGTCAGGCATAGGTGCCGTGCCGATGTGCAGCCTTCTGGCAGCTCACTAGGAGTCGGCCGGAATTGCACCAAGTGTGCCCAAGCCAGCCAGCAGACAGCGTGCTCACGATCTGCCGCGCTACAAGTTTGGTCCCTCCCGCGAGCGGAGGCCGGTGTACCCACTGCCAGCAGACTTCCAATGGGAAGGGCGAGATCAGAGATCAGCCTGCAGCGAAGGGAATACAGATGAAGCTCTGGACTCGGCACGACAGCAGTTGTGCAGCCTGTCTCGGTACCGGGGTCAAGGCGAAGCGCAGGGAGCGATTCGCGTATCGCTACTTCGTGATTGTCAGTGAAGCCCAGAGAGGGACACCTTCATCGACCGGCAATGGCGGGCAGAGTGGACACGGACTCAAGTACCGGGTTGCTCGGCGTGCCGACAGCAACGGCGGTGAAGAGCTCTACATCGGAGACAACAGCGTTGAGGTCCTGACGTCCTGTGGCCGTTTCGTGAACGACTTCATGCGAGGGCGGACCTTCGCATCGGACCGCGAGGCCGATCGGATGGTGGAGCGGCTGGCGAGCGGCCTGCCGGTCTTCATCACGCGCGCTGCGGCGGTAGCGGCCACCGTCGGAGTGGTGCTGCCAGCTTGGCTTGCCGTCTTGCTATGACGCGCTGGGTCTGGCCAGCGCAGGCGCAGCTCCGCCAGAAGCTCAGCACTGCTTGTGGGTAGCAGCAGATCCGCCCGGGCGTGGGGAATCCGTTTCGCTGGTGGATTGCCGGGGCGCGAGAATGGCGGGGCAGCATCTCGACCGTCGTCGTCAATACGCTCACGGTGTAGAGTCGGCGCCCGAAGTGATGAAAGGCATTCAAATTAAATGAAGACTGCCGTTCAACCCTCCCCGACTACGTTGCTCACCGCCGACGACTTGTTCCAGCTCGACGACGAGGTGCGCGGTGAACTCATCCGGGGAGTGTTCTGCGAGATGACGCCCCCGGGTCATGAGCACGGGCGGGTCGTTGCCGTGCTCACCCACGCACTCGTCGCTCACGTCGAGGTGCGCCAGCTCGGCGTCGTCGTCGCTGGCGATTCAGGTGTGCATCTCGAGCACGATCCCGACACGGTCCGCGCTCCCGATGTCGCATTCACCTCGGGCGAGCGGCTGCCCATGGGTCGGGCCATCCATGGTTATGCCCAGGTTGTCCCCGATCTGGTGGTGGAGGTTGTCTCGCCGTCGGACCGGCATGCTGATGTTCGCGACAAGGCGCGCATGTGGCTGAGCTTCGGAGTGCAGCTGGTGTGGGTGGTGTTCCCGGCTGCGCGCACGGGGGAGGTATATCGCGCCGGTACCGAGGCCGTGGAGACGCTGACCGAGGCCGACAGCCTCGACGGCGGTGACGTGCTGCCGGGATTCACCTATCCGCTCAGTCAGCTGTTTGCGGACTGAGCGAGGTTGCGGCGCGGCCCGTCGCCCTGCCCCAGTGGCCGCACGTATTGGATCACATGCGTCTCATCCGCAGATGAGCGATCCGTCTCCTCGCTGTCCTGCCGTGTGAAGGCAGCGTCGTTGAGGCGGAGGTGTCTGAGCGGTCAAGCCAGCCTGGTCAGCCCATGCCGTTGGCGAGCACTGCGCGGCCGTTGGTGGTTGCTCCCAATCGGATGCCCACAACGGCTTGGTAGTCGTCCGACTCGTACGCCGCCCGAGCGGCCTCCATGGTGGGATATTCGATGACGACCGTTTGCGCCCCGGCGTCGCCTTCCTTGATGACCGACGCTGGGTCGAGCACCAACAGCTTGCCGCCGCCCGCCATGATCGGGGCGGCGCCACGCTGGTACTCCTTGTACTTGTCGGGGTCGACGACGTCATAGTTCGCGATGAGATACGCAGGCATCCGACCGGTCTAGCAGGCCACGCCCTGTGTCGCCGGGTGTGGCTACCGTGAGCCCATGAGCGAAGCAACTGCCCCATCCCCGGACGGCTACGAGCGGATCACCTACGAGATCCCGGCCGACGGCGTGGCGCGCATCATGCTGAATCGTCCCGAGGCTGCCAACGCGCAGGACAAGCTGATGCTGTACGAGTTGACCAGCGCGTTCGATGCGGCGGCTGCCGACGACGACGTGAAGGTCATCATCTTGGGCGCCAACGGGAAGCACTTCTCCTCTGGCCACGACCTGCGCGACCGGTCAAGCTTCGACAGCTTCGACACCGTCGGACCGGTGGCTGGCTTCGGCAAGCCGGGGGCCGAGGGCTGGATGTCGACCGAGCAGGAGATCTACATGGGCTTCTGCGCCCGGTGGCGCGACATCCCCAAGCCGACGATCGCGCAGGTACAGGGCAAGGTGATCGCCGGTGGGCTGATGTTGGTGTGGCCGTGCGATCTCGTCGTGGCCAGCGACGACGCCACCTTCTCCGATCCCGTCGTGGCGTTCGGTGTGAACGGCGTCGAGTACTTCGCGCACGCATTCGAGCTGGGCGCGCGCCGGGCCAAGGAGTTGCTCTTCACCGGCGAGTCGATGTCTGCAGCGGAAGCTCGCGACATCGGCATGGTGAACCGGGTCGTGCCTCGCGACGAGTTGTCTGGGGCCACGCTCGACTTGGCCGTGCGCATCGCCTCGCGGCCCTCCATGGGGCTCAAGCTGGCCAAGATGTCGGTAAACCAGTCCGTCGATGCGATGGGCTTCCCGCAGGCGCTGCAGCAGGCATTCGGCCTTCAGCACGTCGGTCACGCGCACAACCAATGGGTGCACGGGATGCTCGTCGATCCGACCGGTGCCGAGGTCATCCGCGCCGACGCCAGCGCCGGCCGCTGATACCGCCGTCGAACGGAGCCGCACCGTGACAGAGGAATCTCCAGAGATCCATCCCGAAGAGAACTACGAAGACGTCACGGTGTACGACCTCGACGCCGACGTCGAGGAGCAGCTGCTGCTGGCACACAACGAGTGCACCTTCATCTGGGCGAACCGTGAGGGTTGGCCGGTGGGCGTGATCATGTCGTACGTCTGGCGAGACGGCCGCTTCTGGCTGACTGCGTCGAGCCAGCGGGCGCGCATCAGTGCTGTGCGACGTGATCCGCGGGTGTGCATCGTGGTCACCAGCACCGGCTCACCCATGCCGCGCAACAAGGCGATCACGTGGAAGGGCACCTGCACGGTTCACGACGACGCCCAGACGAAGGCGTGGTTCTACCCGGCCTTGGCCTCGGCACTCTGGCCCGGCAACGAAGCGGGCCAAGCCGCGTTCGTCTCATTTCTGGACTCGCCCCGGCGGGTGATCCTCGAGGTGGAGCCGACCCAGCGCATCGGCTACGACGGCTCGAAGATGGCCAAGGCCACCTCCCGCTGGCTCGCATCGCGCAGCTAGCGCTGGCTGTGTTTTCGCTTCCAGCTAGCGCTGGAAGGAAATCTCCGCAGCGCTGAAGAGATTGGCGAAGTCGTCGTCGGTCTCTGCGGCCACGAGGCGATCGACCCAGCCGTGGAAACGCTGACCACCGGCCTCGTTGCGACCGAAGAAGAACTCGGTCTTGGCTCCGGTCTTCACCGCCCGCTGGATCCGGTTGCCGTTGTAGTAGTCCTCGTCGCGCACGACATGCAGCAGAAACGCCTTCTGGGCTTCGATCAGCCCGTCGAGCTGCTCTGAGAGCTCGAACGTGGCCAGGAAGTGTTGAACCGTGCGAGACGTGTCTGGAGTGTCGCCGGGGAACAGCGTCGAGATCATGTACATCCGCCCGCCGCCGGGAACGCCATCGGCGCTCACCTGGAACCCGGCAACCGAGGTGTGCGGGAAGATCGTCCACACGCCGTCGGTCAGCAGGTCGGCGGGCCAGTCGTCTTCGGGAAGGTTGTCGAGCGCGAGGAAGCGGCGGTCGGGCGAGGTCACCCGCTGGTGCGGGCCCCAGGCGTCGTAGATGGCCTTGTTGGAGTAGCCGGGCCCGAACGACTCCCGGTGCAGGATCGGCAGGTGATAGAAGTCGAGATAGCCGTCGTAGGCCACCTTCCAGTTCGGGCCGTCGACACTCTGGCTGCCCACGTAGGCACAGTTTGCGAACTCGTGGTGCGCCAACATCTCGCCGTAGCCGCAGAGGTAGGCGTCGATGTCGAAGGGCACCCCGGGGGTCAAGGCGCCGAAGATGATGCCGGCTCGCTCGGCG
Source organism: Candidatus Poriferisodalis multihospitum (assembly GCF_028283155.1). Classification (NCBI taxonomy): domain Bacteria; kingdom Bacillati; phylum Actinomycetota; class Acidimicrobiia; order Acidimicrobiales; family Candidatus Poriferisodalaceae; genus Candidatus Poriferisodalis; species Candidatus Poriferisodalis multihospitum. The sequence continues at coordinate 10,009 of NZ_JAPYOK010000086.1, forward strand.
ACGGGCAGCGGCGCGAGGCCATGGCAGTCCGGGTCGAGGTCGCCGAATTCCTCACGGTCGAGGATGCCCACCAGCCGGCCTTCGTTGTCGTAGCTCCACGCGTGGTACGGGCAGGTGAAGCGGCGGGTCGTGCCGGTTCCCTCCTGCACGACGATCGAGCCGCGGTGGCTGCACATGTTCACGAATGAGCGCATCTGGCCGTCGGCGCCCCGTGACAGCAGGACGGGCACGCCTGCGACCTCCAGCGCCTTGTAGCTGCGGGGCTCGGGCAGCTCGCAGGTGAAGCCCAGCGCCAAGGGAGTGCGCTTGAACACCCGCGCCATCTCGAGTTGCCAGCGACCGGGGTCGTAGTAGTTGGCCGCCGGCACCCGGCCGATGTCGCCGGCCAGCGGAACCGTTCCTGCACGGGCGTGCTGGAGCGTCCTGCGTGTGAGTTCGACAAGCGTCTGGCGGCTCATCCGGACACCCCCTGCGCGAGTATGGCCGCGTTCGGGAGGACTGTCCGATGATCGACTACCAGCGGCTCTTCCACACGGGGATCCGGGTGCCAGACCTGGATGCGGCGATGGCAGAGATGGGCGAGACGCTGGGCGTGAGCTGGGCGTCGGTGCAGCACAACGCAGCGCAGCAGGTGTGGACCCCGCAGCAGGGTCTCCAATCGGTCGAGCTGACCTTCACGTACTCGCGCGAAGGGCCCCAGCATCTCGAGTTGCTGCAGGGCCAATCGGGCACGATCTGGGACGGCTCGGACGATCCGGGCGTCCATCACGTGGGCGTGTGGGTCGACGACGTGGCTGCGGAGACCGAGCGTTGCCTGCATGCCGGCTGGAAGGTTGCCGCAGCGGCCGCGCCGCCCGACGACGGCTACGGCGTGTTCGCCTACGTCGTGCCCCCGAGCGGACCGATCGTCGAGCTGGTCTGGTCGGCGATCGAGCAGCGCTTCGAGTCGTGGTGGTCAGGCGGCAGGCTCGGCAGCGAGCGCGACTAGGAGCTCAGTCAGAAGTTCCGTTCTCGCGCGTGGCCACGCCCACAGCGGTTTCCGGGGCAGCAGCCACCGCACCCGTCGAGCGATCGAGTTTCGGCGCCAGCCGTGCGAAGTAGTGCTGGTAGAAGTGCCGGATCTTGGTCTCCTGGTAGGAGGCGAAGATCACCTCCTGCTGCTCCTGGGCCCGCAGGCCCTGCTGTACCAGCGGCAGGTTGAGCGAGTCCTGCTGGAAGATCTTGGCCAGCGGCCCCAGCTCAGGCGCCAGTGTCCAGTCGTCGTCGAAGCCGAGGTGGCGCATCTTCGCCGGTGCCGGCCGATCGGCCGGATCGGGCGGGGCGAGGGGGAACAGCATCACCTCGAAGATGCACTCCTGGGGGTTGTCGCCGTTGGGCCGGAACCGGTACATGATCGGGTTGAAACAGCCCCACGGCGACCAGTTCGGGAACACCGAGAAGAAGATGGAGTCGATGAGCTCGGCGTCACTGACGGCCCCGACGTCGATGGCGTCACCCACCTGCCGTTGCACTTGGGCCCGCTTGCGATCCGCCAGCCATCCCCTCACATTGGTCACCTCCGGCGGCGGATGGGGCGTCATCAGCGGCATCTCTTCCAGGCCCGGCGGCAGCGGGCCGCCGATCCACTTGCACAGGTGCGGGTCGGCCTGGGTCTGTGCACCGTCGAGGTGGTTGCCGTGCTCATCGAAGGTGCTGACGTTGCCGTCCAGGTCGGTGACGGCCACCTGCCCGTCGTCGTTGCGCTCGTAGATGTGTCCGCTCAGCGGATGTCGCCAGCGGCCGTACTCCTTGCCGTCGTCGATGCGTTCCCAGCGGGGCTGGCCGTCGAGATGCGGGCTGGGCACGCCCGTGGCGGTCATGGCCCGGCTGTAGTTGCCGAAGACGTCGTAGCGGCTGTTGGCGTCGCCGAGCGACTCCATCAGCGTCGGATGCGTTGCCACCACGTGGTAGCTCTCCATGAACGCCTCTTGGCACGTCTTCCAGTTCATCGGCATCAGCTTGGAGACGTGCGCCGCCTTGTACCGGCGCTCGAACGGCACGAATGCGAAGTGGTCGGCCAGGTCGCCCAGGTAATCGGCGAGCGGCGCGGCGTTGCGGTCGGGGTTGATGAACACGAAGCCGTGCCAGGTGCCGACCAGGGCTTCGGGCAGCCCGTAATCGGCCATATCGACATCGGGGAAGTCCCACTGGCAGGGGATCTCCCGCATCGAGCCGTTGAGCTCCCAGCACCAGCCGTGGAAGGGGCAGCGAAGGCTGGACGCGCCCCGCCCGTGGTGCTCGCGCAGCTTGCGGCCCCGGTGCAGGCAGGCGTTGCGGTAGGCCTTGATCTGGCCGGGAGCGGTGCGGACGATCAGGAACGACAGGTGTGCGATGTCGTAGACGTGGTAATCGCCGACCTCGGGAATCTCCTCCGCGAGGCAGGCGAGCTGCCACGTGCGGCTCCACAGCCGCTCGACTTCAAGGTCATGGACATCTTGCGCGTAGTACACGCGGGCCGGCACCCGCGTGTTGCCCGGTGTGTGCTCGCCGACTCGCCGCAACACCTCCGACACTGGGTGCGTGTCGTTGTCGAACAGCTCGTCGTAACTGATCCCAGCCGAGCGGTTGGCGCCCGTCAGCGTTTCGGTCATGAGTGCAAGCTAGATGCTGATACCCGGGCCTGAGCGGGGCGAGGCCGCGCTGCGCGAGCGATCCGGTGCTGGCGGCGGCAGGCTGTAGCGGTGCCGCACCGGGACATGATCGTGATCGGGGCCGGTCCCGCCGGTGCGGCGGCGGCCATGCGTGCTGCAGGCGCCGGCATCAAGGTGACGGCGTTCGAGAAGGCTCCTGCCGGTCGCGACAAGGTCTGCGGGGACGGCCTGACGCCGCGGGCGGTGGCCGCACTGGACGAGCTGGGCGTGTCGCTGGACGAGGCGCACCGCATTGCGGGGCTGCGGATGATCGCCGGACGGCAAGTGCGCGAGCTGGACTGGCCGGCCAACGGGCAGTTCGGCCCCTACGGGGCGGTGTGGCCCCGCCGCCGCTTGGACAGCGCGCTGTGCGACGGCGCGGCCGCCGTCGGCGCCGAGCTGTGCTTCGGCACTGAGGCGCTGCCGATCATCGAAGACGGCCGGGCGGTGGGGGTCACCGCCGGGGGCGAACGCTGGACCGCCGACTTGGTGGTGCTGGCGGCCGGTGCCCAGGGCCAAGCCGCCCGGATGCTGGGCGCGCTGCGCGATCCCGACGAGCCGTTCGGCTTGGCCATCCGCACCTACGCCGAGACGCCTCGCCACGCCGAGGGGTACCTCGAGGCCTGCCTGACGCTGCGTGATGCCGAGGGCACCGCGGTGCCCGGTTACGGCTGGCTGTTTCCCGCCGGCGACGGCACGGTCAACATCGGCGTCGGCGCGCTCAACACCATGAAGGGCTTCGCCAATCTCAACCTGAACCGGCTCTGCGACAGCTACCGCGATCTGGTGGCCGAGAGCTGGCAGCTCGGCCCGTACCTCGAGCGGCCCCGGGCGTGGCGCCTGCCCATGAGCGCCACCAAGCGGCACGGCCCCGGCTGGGTGGCCATCGGCGACGCAGCAGGGCTGATCAACCCGATGAACGGCGAGGGCATCGACTACGGCCTCGAGACTGGGATCCTGGTTGCCGACCTGTTCGCCGAGGATCCGCCCGCGGTTGCCGACACTTACGACCGGATCGTGGCCGAGAAGTTCGACGCCTTCCTGCGGACAGGCCGGCGGTTCTCGTTCCTCATCGGCCACCCGCGCATCCTGCGAGCCGGTCTGCGACTGGCGGTCGGCACCGACGCCATCGCCCGCCTCACCTTGCAGGTCATGGGCAACCTCATCGACAACGAGACCCCTGGCACTGCGGGCCGAGTGCTCAACGCCGCCGACCGCGCCCTCGCTGCGGCCTCGCCCACCCTGCGCAAGCTGCACCAGCGCCGCACTGCCCGCATTCCCGCTTCGCGCAGGACTGCTGCGGCCGGGCCCGCTCCGGCCGAGGACGCCTGAGGGCGAGCGTCCCGGCGCAGCGCTACTACGGTGGCAGCCCGTGACTGCGGTGCTATTGGACGGTCAGGCGCTGGCCGAACAGATAAAGGACGACCTGCGTATCCGGATCGCCCAGGAAGGCTTGCAGCCGGGGCTCGGCACGATCCTCGTCGGCGACGACCCGGCATCGCACAGCTACGTGGGCGCCAAGATCCGCGACTGCGGCGAAGTGGGCATCGCCTCGATCCACGAAGAATTCCCGGCCGACATCACCCAGGCCGAGCTGGACGCCGTGATCGAGCGCTTCAACAACGACCCGGCCGTGCACGCCTACATCGTGCAGCTTCCGCTGCCGCGCCAGCTCGACGAGGAAGCGGCGCTGCTGGCCATCGATCCCGACAAGGACGCCGACGGCCTGCACCCCGTGAACCTGGGCCGGCTGGTGATGGGCGTCGACGGCCCGCTGCCGTGCACGCCGCGCGGCATCCAGGTGATGCTCGAGCACTACGGCGTGCCGGTGGAGGGGCGACACGTGGTGGTGGTGGGCCGGGGGCTCACCATCGGCCGCCCGATGGCGCTGCTGATGGCCCTGAAGCGGCCGGTGGCGAACGCTGCCGTCACGGTCGTGCACACGGGCGTCGCCGACCTCGGCGCCTACACCCGCGAGGCCGACATCGTCATCGCGGCGGCCGGTGTGCCCGGTCTCGTCACGCCCGACATGGTGAAGCCGGGTGCAGCGGTGGTAGGCGGCGGCATCACCCGCGAGGGCCGCAAGATCCTCTCCGACGTGGACGAGTCGGTCGGCGAGGTGGCCGGCTGGGTGACCCCGCGCCTCGGCGGCGTCGGTCCGATGACCCGCGCCATGCTGCTGGCCAACACGGTCGACGCTGCCGCTGCCGCGACCGGCTGAGACGCAACCGAACCCAGCGCGCCGGTGTGGCTCGATTTGGACGGCGGTGACACGGGTGCAGTTGCCGCAAGGCTGCGCTAGAAACGCACGCGGCCGGGGCGGGTGCCCGGCGCGTCGAACCAGGAGAGCGCAGTGAACGATCCCGTACGTGTTGCGGTGACCGGTGCAGCGGGCCAGATCGGCTACAGCTTGCTATTCCGGATCGCCTCGGGGGCCATGCTTGGCCCCGACCAGCCCGTCGAGCTGCGGATGCTGGAGATCCCCCCGGCGATGGGCGCGCTCGACGGCGTGATGATGGAACTCGACGATTGCGCGTTCCCGCTACTGGCGTCACGCACCGGCACTTCGGATCCCAACGAGGCCTTCGAGGGTGCCGACTACGCGCTGCTGGTGGGCTCGATGCCCCGCAAGGCCGGGATGGAGCGCAGCGATCTGCTCGAGGCCAACGGCGGAATCTTCACCACCCAGGGCAAGGCGCTCAGCGATTCGGCCAACCCGTCGGTGCGGGTGCTGGTGGTGGGCAACCCGGCCAACACCAACTGCCTCATTGCCATGCGCAATGCGCCCGGCATCGCCGACGGGCAATTCACGGCCATGACCCGCCTCGATCACAACCGTGCCGTCGCCCAGCTCGCTGCCCAGGCCGGCGTGTCGGTGAACGACGTGACCCGTATGACCATCTGGGGCAACCACTCCGCTACGCAGTATCCCGACATCTTCCATGCCGAGGTGGGCGGCCACAACGCCGCAGCCCTGGTGGACGATCAAGCGTGGCTGGAGGACGACTTCATCCCCACCGTGCAGCAGCGCGGCGCGGCCATCATCAACGCCCGCGGCGCCTCGTCGGCGGCGTCGGCGGCATCGGCCGCGGTGGATCACATGCGCGACTGGGCGTCGGACACGCCCGGCGGCGACTGGGTGTCGATGGGCATCCCGTCCACCGGCGACTACGGCGCCCCCGAGGGAATCATCACCTCGTACCCGGTCACCGTCGCCGGCGGCCAGTACCACGTGGTCACCGGCCTCGAGCTCGACGAGTTCAGCCGCGCTCGCATCGAGGCCTCCTGGGCTGAACTGGTCGACGAGCGAGACACCGTCGCAGGCTTAGGCCTCCTCGGCTGACCCCTCAAGTGCGAGCGCCGGCCAGGCGCTGCATCGTCAATGGTGCACAAGTGGTTTAGCTGCGCATAAACTGCTTGGCGAAGGCGCAAGGCGATCAAGGCTGCACATGAAGATCACCGACACCAGCAGTTCGGATGACTTCGAAGAGGTCGACGATGTCCTCGACGGATTCAACCTCACGCACGCCGAACGGTCCCGGATCGAGGACAGGACCGCTGGCCTGCTCGCCTTGGACTCCTGCCTCAGAGATCTCCGCATCGCCGCAGGAATCCGCCAGACAGACGTGGCACGGGCCATGGACGTCACCAAATCCGCTGTTTCCCAGCTCGAAGCCCGCGGCATGCTCGATGCCAAGCTCAGTACGTTGACCCGATACTTCGCTGGCCTCGGGTATCAGATCGATATCACCCTCACCCCCATCGACGCCTAACGCTGGGGCGTGAGCTATTCCGCTTCTGCTCAACACCCCGGGTTCAGCTCAGCTGGACGTGGTGAATGGCGATCCCGAGATTCGGCGCCCGCGTCAACTTGGCATCTGCGGTCAGCAGCGGCGCATTGAATGCCGCGGCCGTGGCCACATACATGGCGTCGTAGGCGCTCACGTTCTGGCGGTATTGCCATGCGGAGCGCGTGAGGACTCGATGTGAGATGCGATTGATCGGCCAAGCGGCAAGATTGTCGAGCAGCCTCTCGGCCTGATCTGAGTCAAGACGCTGGGCACCGACGTGTCTGCGAAGCGTCGACATGACCTCTGCGTCGAGAAGCTCCGGCGCATCGATGTGCGCATCAGAGAGCATGTCGCCGAGCGTCAACCCGACGGGTGACCGGAGCAAGTACTCGACAGCAGCGGAGGCATCTATGACGAATCGACTCATGTGACGTAGCGACGCGCGAGTTCTTCGTCACGTTCGCGCCGAACCTCAGCGAGTACCTCTGCGGCGCTGATGCCGAGGTCGAATGTCGGGCTTGACTCCCAGCGCTCCTGCCATTCGGACCGCTCGAGTTCGCGCTCAAGCGCCTGCAGCACGACCGCGCTCATCGAGCAGTTGCGCTGCTGGGCGCAGCGCCGCAGTCGCTCGTGAAGTTCCTCAGGCATGTTCCGGACCTGGAGATTCGCCATTGCATGAATCTAGCATGAATGCCTCATGCATACTGCCTGCACCCGACGGGACAAATGCTGTGTGAAAAATACTGAAATTCACTTGCCGAGTGAGGCGCGCATCGTCGTTTCGAGCATCATGGTTTTCCGGGTGCGGGAGGGAGCTGGCCAATGAACGACGCGTACGACGTCGTTGTCGTCGGTGGGGGAATCGCCGGCATCTCTGCTGCGTACGCACTGGGGCAAGACGGTGCGCGGGTTGCGGTTGTTGAGCGCGAGGCCACGTTGACCGCCCACAGCACGGGGCGCTCAGCCGCGCAGTTCCTGGCTTCCTACGGCGAACCGGCCAACCGGCGGCTGAGCGCAGCGTCTCGCGCGTTTCTCGACTCGGACGCTGACGGTCTGGCTGACCGTGCCGTGCTGATCCCGCGCAATGTGCTGTGGGTAGCGCCCGACGGGTTCGACGGTCACCTCCAGGAGCGGATCGAAGCCAACCAAGTCACCGTGACCGAATGCGAACTGCTCGACGTGGAGCGCACGGTCGCAATCTGCGCTGCGCTCGACCCGGAATGGCTGGCCGGGGGAGTGATCGAGTACGGCGGCTTCGACATCGATGTCGCAGGTCTTCACCAGGCCTACGTGCGCGGTGCACGCGCCGAGGGCGTGACGATTCTGCGGGAACGCGGCGTGCGAGAACTCCGGCAGCAGGGCAGCGACTGGCGTGTGGAGACATCGGAGGGACGGCTGAGCTGCAGTGTCGTGGTGAACGCCGCGGGTGCTTGGGCCGACGAGCTTGCCGCCGTGGCAGGTGCGCAGGCTGTCGGGATGCGTCCATTGCGCCGCACGATCTTCACGTTCTCGACCAGCTTCGACGCCGAAGACTGGCCGTTGGTCATAGCGGCAGACGAGAGCTTCTACTTCAAGCCCGAGGGACCCGGCCAGCTCTTGGGTTCACCAGCCGATGAGCACCTCGACGGCCCCTGCGATGCGCGGCCACGCGAGGTCGACGTGGCCCGAGGTATCGAGGCGGTCAACCAGGCAACTCGGTTGGACATTCGCTCGATTCGTTCGAAGTGGGCCGGCCTGCGGACATTCGCACCAGATCGTGTGCCCGTCGTCGGGTTCGACCCCGTGGTTCCCGGCTTCTTCTGGTGTGCAGGCCAAGGCGGCACCGGCATTCAAACGGCACCGGCGATCTCGACGCTCGCGGCGGCGCTGATCTCAGGTGAGAACCCGCCCGAAGACGTTGCAGCACTCGCGTCGTTGCTGAGCCCGCAGCGCTTTGCTGGCGTGGCGGCGGTTCAGCTCGAGGGGCCGTAGGTGTAGCGGCCGATGGCGTCGAGCGTGAGCTGACGCAGGGCGTTGCAGCTTCCGATTCGGATGATCAGCGGTTCGTTGGCGATCATGGCGAAGGTGAGCACGTCGCCGTTGGGCGCAGTGCTGACCCCGGCGATGGCCGAGCTGTCGTTGAGCTGACCGCCTTTGGCGAAGACGGTGTTCGCCGGGCCTTGTCCGTTTCCGGGAGACCGCGGCCCGCAGCTCTGCAGCGTCGGGGTTCGACCTGCGATCGACAGCGAGGTCGCGAAGCGGGAATCACTGCCCGCCAACAGCAGCAGCCGTACAGCGGCCTCGCAGCTCATGCGGTTGTGAACCGACAGCCCCGAGCCGTCCACCAGGACGATTTCGTCGGCCGTTGTTCCCAGCAGCTTGCCGAGCGCGGTGCTCGCCGCTTTCGCGGAGCCCGCCCGCGACGAGTCGCCGCGGTGCCGGCCGATCTGCTTGAACAGCATCTCCGCTGGCGTGTTCTCCGAGTAGCGCAGGATCCGCACCAACATCTCGGCGACCGATGGCGAGGTGATGCTGCCCAGATCGGTCGAGTCGCCCGCCGCGGGGGCGCTGCCCGAACGCGGCCGGTGACGGATCACCATGCCGCGCGCTTCGAGCAAGTCGTCGAAGTTTGACGCTGCTGCTTGGGTCGAGTCGGCGCTGCGAGTGTGGCTCCGCCGGTCGATGGCGTAGGGCGAGTAGCCGTCGTTGATGATCAGCCCCGACAAGACGCCCACGAAGTTTCCCGACAGGTACGACTGCTTCCAGATCGCCGGGGTCTCCGGCGTCGCGCCCGGCAGGGAGTGCGAGGTGTAGGTCTGCTCGCCGTCGGCGAACCACGATCCGTCGCCGACGATGGCGCCCTCGATGGTGTCGATGCCGTGAGCGTCGAGTGCCGCCATGACGCTGTCTGCGAGCTGGGTCACGTCGGTGTAGGGGCGCGCGTCGGCGATGCGGTTGATGTAGCCGGGCGTGGCCAGCACCGGGTCGCCGCCGCCGATCAGGTACAGGTCGCCGCGCAGCACGCCGTCGCTGACCGCATCGAGCGCGTCGGCGTCGGCAACCACCCGGGTGGTGAAGGTGGCGTCGGCACCCAGTTCGCTCAGCGCCACCGCGACCGTCGCAAGCTTGGCGAGCGATGCCGGCAGCAGCGGTGTGTGGGGCTTGTGCTCGAAGATCGGCTCGCCGTTGCGATGCAGCGACATGCACATGTCGTCAGTCGCTTCGCTGGATCGCAGCGCTGCCGAGAACTCGGTTGCCAGCCGCTGCTGCCAGGCAGGCGTGCTGTCGCCGGTACCCGCATCTGTGTCGTCGGACCCGCTGGGGTCCTCGCCCGCTGCGAGCGCCGACGCAATGTTGCCCACGGCGGTTGCGGTCTCCCAGCGATCCGCGCCGTAGACGCGGGTCGTCTTGCGGCCCAACAGCTTCGCGTTCGGCACGGCTGCGGGCCCGCCGACGACATAGCCGCCGGCCGATGCTGTGGCGAGCCTCTCCTGCTGGTCCTGCGGGAACGGGTCATCGCGGCCCCCGGCCAGCACGATGCAGCTCTTGGCGTCCAGCACACCGGCGAGCAAGACCGCCGCGTAGATGTCGGACTGTGCGTCGGCATCGGATACCACGATCACCGGTACCGCACCGGTGCAGTCACCCAGCACCTCGGGCGGCGGCAGCGTTGCCGATCCGCTCGCTTGCGCACCGGCGCTCGCGGGCGACAGTCCCACAAGACTCGCGACAACCAGCGCCGCTGTGATTGCTTTCGATGTTCTTGCCACTAGTGCCTGCTGTGTTCGATGGTTTCGCCACTAGTGGCGACTGTGCCTGATGGTCTCGCCACTAGTGGCGAAACTGCCGCTCGCCGGTGAACAGCATGGCCAGGCCGAGCTCGTTGGCCCGGGCGATCACGTCGTCGTCTCGCAGGGCACCGCCCGGCTGCACAACCACGGCCACACCGGCCTCAGCGGCGGCCTCGACGCCGTCACCGAAGGGGTAGAACGCGTCGCTGGCGCAGGCCCCGCCCGCAGCCCGCCCGTCGGCCTTCGCAGCAGCGAGCTGGCCCGACTCCACCCGGTTCTGCTGGCCGGCGCCGATGCCCCACGCCGTGCGGTCGCGCGCCAGCACGATCGCATTCGACATCACATGCCCGCAAACGCGCCAGGCGAAGCGGGCATCGGCCAGCTCGCTCGCGGTGGGCTTGCGCTGCGTGACCACCTGCCAGTCCTCGGGCGCCGAAGCGAACGTGTGGGGCGACTGCACCAGCCAACCGCCGTTGATCTGCCGCAGCGACACGCCAGCCTCGTCGGGCCGTGGCCCCTCCAGCACCCGGGTATTGCGCCGTTTCGCCTGGAGGCGCTCCACCACGCCGTCCTCATAGCCGGGCGCGATGATCAAATCGGCCTGGGCCGCTGCCTCGATGCGCTCGACCGTATCGAGGTCGACGATCTTGTTGAACGCCACGATCCCGCCGAAAGCCGAGCGGGCGTCGCAGTCGTAGGCCCGCTGGTACACGTCGGCAAGATCGTCGCCAGCCGCGGCGCCGCACGGATTGGCGTGCTTCACGATCACCACCGCCGAGGAACCCTCGGCCTCGCCGAGATCGTGCACGATCCGCCACGCCGCATCAGCGTCGAAGTAGTTCAGGTAGCTGAGCGCCAGCCCGCTGTGCTGGTAGGCGTGGTCCCACCAGGTCGGCTCGCCGACCGGCCGGTAGCGGGCGCCGAGATGGTGCGGGTTCTCGCCATAACGGCATTCGTCCACCCGTTCCAGCGCCAGGTGCACGGTCGGCGGCAAGGGAGCGGGCTCGGGCGATTCGCCGGCCCCCGCCACACCCGCGGCGTCGCCTGCGGCCGGCTTGTCCAGCCAGTTCACGATCGCTGCGTCATAGGCAGCCGTATGGGCGAAGGCGGCCCGCGCCAGCCGCCGCCGCGTGGCCGCGCTCAGCCCACCAGCACCCGACTCCCCCGTCGCGCCCGATTCGGCCAGTTCCTCCAGCACCGCCTCGTAGTCGGCCGGGTCCACCACCACGCCCACGCCGCCGCCGTCGTCGCCGTGATTCTTCGCAGCAGCCCGCACCATCGCCGGCCCGCCGATGTCGATCAGCTCGGGCCCCGGGTCGGACCGGAACGGGTACAGGTTGCACACCACCAGGTCGATGGCCGCAATGCCGTGCTCGGCCAGCGACGCCAGGTGCGCCGGCTTCGACCGGTCAGCCAAGATCCCGCCGTGGATGCGCGGGTGCAGCGTCTTCACCCGACCGTCCAGCATCTCGGGACTGCCGGTGACGTCCTCCACCGCCAGCACCGGCACCGCGGCCTCGGCCAGCGCCGCGGCCGTCCCGCCGCTCGAGACGATCTCCCACCCGAGGCCCGACAGCCGGGTCGCGAAGTCGACCACGCCCGTCTTGTCCCACACCGAGATCAACGCCCTCATCGGGTCTGTCCTTCCTGCCTGCATTCGAGTTCGACTTCCCGCAGGCCCGTCGCGTCCTCGCCGGCGCAGCGCTCCAGGAACGCCGCAATCGTGGCCGGGTAGAGCTCCCGTTCCACCGCCTTGATGCGCTCGTGCAGGCTGGCTTCGTCGTCGCCTGCCAGCACCGGCACCGCTTGCTGGGCCAGCACCGGGCCGGCGTCCACCTCGGGAATCGCCACATGCACGGTGCAGCCCGACTCGGCGGCCCCGGCGTCCAGCGCGTCGCGCACGGCGTGCCAGCCCGGGAACGCCGGCAGCAGCGAAGGATGGGTGTTCAGCACCCGCCCCCGGTAGCGCCCGTCGTCCCATGCGAACAACGACCCGTCCAGCACCGTGCCGAAGCCGGCCATCGCCACCACGTCCACGCCTCGCTCGGCCAATACTGCGGCCAACTCGCAGCTGTAGCCCTCCCGGTCGAAGCGCCGCCGTCCCGGGTCACCGCCCGCGGCCGCCCAGTCCGAACGTGCCACCAGCGCTGTTTCGATTCCGGCATCGGCGGCAATTCCCAGCCCCCGGCAGGGCCGATCGGCCCCCACCAAGTCCACCGGCAGCCCCACACCGAGCATCGCTTCGAGGATGGATCCGGTTCCCGACACCAGTACCGCCAGCCGCACGGCGCCGAACCTACGCGCCCCGCGCGCCGACGGCGCGGTACGCCGGCTGCGGCGGCTGCGCTCCCCAGTAGCCTCAGCACCGTATGCGCCCGCCCGAGGACATGCCACCCCCGTCGTCTGGGCCGCCAGGCGGCCCTCAGGGTCCCCAAGGCCCCGGCGGCCCCCAAGGCCCTCAGGGTCCCGGCGGCCCCCGCCGGATGCCACGCCGCCCGCGCGGCCTCACCCGGTTCCGCCTGATCATCGGCATCATCGTCGCGGTCGGCCTCGTCCTGCTGTTCTCCATCCGTGGCCTCGCCGGCTTCTGGACCGACTACCTGTGGTTCGACAGCCTCGGCTACGCCTCGGTGTGGTGGAAGGTGCTGTGGGCCAAGATCGGCCTCGGCCTGCTGTTCACGGCGATCTTCTTCGTTCTGCTGTGGGTGAACCTGTTCATCGCCGAGCGTCTCGCCGCACGCGCCACACCCGCAGGACCGGCCGAGGACATCGCCGCGCGCTGGCACCAGATTTCCCGCCGTCGCCGCGCCCTCATCCGCATCGGCGTCTCGCTGATCCTCGCCTTCATGGTCGGCACCGGCGTGTCGGGCCAGTGGGAAGCGTGGTTGTTCTTCATCAATGCCACCGATTTCGGCCTCACCGACCCCCAGTTCGGCCGCGACATCGGCTTCTATGTCTTCCGCCTGCCGTTCTTCAACTTCCTGGTCGGCTGGGCGTTCGCCGCCGTGCTGGTGACATTCATCTTCACCACCATCTGGCACTACCTGAACGGCGCCATCCGGGTGCAGGCCCCCGCCGGCAGCCGGGTGCAGCCGCAGGTGAAGGCGCACCTGTCGCTGCTGCTGGGCCTGCTGGCGCTCATCAAGGCGGTGGGCTACTACTTCGACCAGTTCGAGCTGACGCTGTCCACCCGGGGCTTCGTCGACGGCGCCACCTACACCGACGTGAACGCGCAGCTGCCGGTGCTGCGGCTGCTGATGGTGATCAGCCTGTTCAGCTTCGTGCTGCTGGTGGTGAACATCTGGCGGCGCGGCTTCACCTACCCGGTGATCGCCGTGGCGCTGTGGGTGGTGATCGCCGGTCTGGCGGGTGCGGCGTATCCCGCTATCGTGCAGCGCTTCCAGGTGGAGCCCTCGGAGTCCACCCGCGAGGCGCCTTACATCGAGCGCAACATCGAGATGACCCGCATAGCGCTCGATCTCGACGATGTCACCACCAGCGAGTTCGACTACGAACCCGAGCTCACCGCTGCCGACATCGAGAACAACTTCGACACGGTGCGCAACGTACGGCTGCTTGACCCCGCCGTCATGCAGGACACGTTCCAGCAGACCCAAGGCATCAAGAGCTTCTACGACTTCCGCGACATCGACGTCGACCGCTACGAGATCGACGGCCAGGTCACCCAGATCGTGCTGTCGGCCCGTGAGCTGCGCCCCGCCGAGCTGCCCACCGACACCTGGGAGACCCAGCACGTTGCCTACACCCACGGCTACGGCGTGGCGGCCGCACCCGCCAACGGGGTCGACGCCAACGGCCGCCCGGCCTATGCGCTGGGCGACATTCCGAACGTGATCGCTCCGGGTGCCGAGGCGCTCGAGCTCGACGAGCCGGGTCTGTACGTGGGCGAGGACTTGCAGGGCTACGCCATCGTGGGCGCCCAGCGGGCCGAGGTCGACTTCCAGGACGACGACGACCGCACCGAGACCACCCGCTACGACGGCGCCGACGGGGTCGGCATCGGCGGCTTCTTCCGGCGCCTAGCCTTCGCGGTGCGCTTCGCCGAGCCGAACCTGCTGGTGTCGGGCGAGATCCAGGGCGAGAGCCGGATCCTGTACAACCGCGACATCACCCAGCGGGTTGAGCTGCTGGCGCCGTTCCTGTCCTACGACAACGACCCCTACCCGGTCGTGCTCGACGGGAAGGTGAAGTGGGTGCTCGACGCCTACACCACCACCACGCAGTTCCCGTACGCGCAGCGCACCAATACCCGGGCGGCCACGCTGGGCAGCGACCTGCGCGACCCGTTCAACTACGTGCGGAACTCGGTGAAGGCCGTGGTGGATGCGCACGACGGCACGGTCACGTTCTATGTGGTGGACCGCAGCGACCCGATCGTGCAGTCCTACATCAAGCAGTTCCCGGCTCTGTTCTCTGAGGAAGAGCCTCCGGCCGAGCTGCAGGAGCACTTCCGCTATCCCGAGGACCTGTTCCGGGTGCAGACCGATGCGTGGGGCCGCTACCGCCTGAGCGACCCGTCGGAGTTCTACGACGCTGCCGGTGCGTGGGCGGTGGCGCAGGACCCGGGCGATTCCATCGGCCAGACCACGGTGGAGACGGTGCGCGACGAGACCACCGGGCAGGTGATCGCCACGGTCGAAGCCCGCATCTCGCCGCAGTACCTGCTGTTCCGATTGCCGGGCGACGATGCTGCATCGTTCGTGATCTTCCGGCCGTTCGTGCCGTTCTCCGAGGACGATTCCCGCAAGAACCTCGAAGGCTTCATGGTGGTCCACAACGACCCCGACCGCTACGTATGTGCGGCCGCTGTTCATTGCGGCCACCGGGCCGACGGCGGTGCCCGAGCTGCAGCTGGTGATTGCCGGCATCGGCTCGAATGTGGTGATCTCCGAGACGTTCGAGGGGGCGCTCGAGAAGGCCATCGGCGCCAGCATCGACATCGGCAACGGGACGGTGCGCCAACCCGAGCAAGCGTCCGATGCGCCCGACGACACCGAAGATGAGCCGGCAGCCGCCGCGCCCGACGATGAGCCGGCAACGACGCCCGACGCCGGCTCAGTGAGCGATCTGCTCGAGCGGGCCGCCCGGGCATTCGAGCGTGCCGATGCTGCGCTGCGCGAGGGCGACTTGGCCGCCTACCAAGAGGCAGTCGACGAGGCCGAGCGCCTCATAGCCAGAGCCGCCCGAATCCTCCAACAAGCCGCCACCGGCTAAGCCTCAAGGCGACCGGCCTTGCCGGTCTTGAGAAGCCGCTGGTAGTGTGATCGGTCTCGCCGCGGGGTGGAGCAGTCTGGAAGCTCGTCGGGCTCATAACCCGAAGGTCGCAGGTTCAAATCCTGCCCCCGCCACCACGTCACTGGCCACCCAAACCCCAGTCTGTTCGCCACCTAGGTGAGATTGGGGTGTTGGGGGCCGAATTTGGCGCTTCGGGCGTGCGTTTTCGTGGATTCTTCGCGTTCGCGGCCTACTTGGGTTCAGCCGAGTTGCCGCTTGGACGCGACAGAGCAGCTGGCGGTGTGGCCGGATGTGGTTGTCAGTGTCATCTGGTCGCGACCGCGTCTGAACTTCTCTCGTCGCGAAATGAGCTGACTCTCAGACAGAGCTGGGCACAGCACCTTGGCCGAGGTCATAGGAGGCCACGGTGCAGCCGACCGCGAAGATCGGAATCGGGGCATAGAAGTGAACTGTGCCGGTAGCGCCGCTGGCTGCACCGCTGATGGCGACAAAGGTGCGGATCTCGAAGCCGCCTTGGCCGGCTTCCGCGTATACCGACATGTCGTCATAGCCAAGCAGCGACTCGCGGTCGTTTCGCTGCCACCGGTCTAGGAATTCGCAATCCCAAGCCTCGTTGATTTTGCCGGAATCAGGTGTGGCCGGCCAGTGGGAGATGCCGCCGGTGCCCACCAAGGCGATGTTCTCCGGCACTGAGTCGGCAGCCCGTCGTAGTGCCTGCCCGAAAGCCCAAGCTCGGTGCAGCGGCGCGAGAGGCGGTCCCTGGCAGTTGATATTGGCCGGGATTATGGTCAGGTCGAAACGAGGGGTCAGGAAGTGCAAGGGCACGGCGATTCCGTGGTCGAGCTTCCATTCCTCGGCGTAGGCCACGTCGACGGTTTGCATGACGCGTGTGATGAGCCGCTGCGATAGGTCGCGGTCGCCAGGAGCTCGGAACCGGTCGATGCCCAACCACGCCGGATCCTCGATGGGGCCGTCGTAGAAATCGGCCATTCCAATGGCAAAGCTGGGCATGTTGTCCATGAAGAAGTTCGCGAAGTGCTCAGCTGCTAGGACGATCATCGCCTCTGCGCCGCTGGCTTCGATGGCCTGTCGCATGTCGTCGTAGGCCGCGTAGAACTCGTCGCGTACTTCGGGGTCGGCCTGATCTGCTCGGCCGGTTATTCCCGGTGCGTGGCTGGCGCAACCCGCATAGACCAAAGTCATGGCCGAATCCCTGCTTCACCGGGACTTCCGATGCCATGAACGGCACGGCTCTGTTGGCCCAGGCCGGCTGCGTGGCTGTCTACTCCTTCGTAACCTGTCATCGCGTAGACGCCGGCTCGCACCGGACCGTGTTCGGCGATGCCATCCCGCATCAGCTGGAGGTAGTCAGCCCAACTGATGCGGTGGAACGCCGCGAAGTGCATCAAGATCTGGCCGTTTACTCCCAAGACGTAGAGCAGGCCGATGTCGGGGGTGGTCAGAGCCTCGATCTCCTGGCCGGTCAGCTCATATCCGGTCAGCGCGCTCTGAGGGTTGCTGCGGTATTCGTCCTGTACGGCGGTGTCTCGGTTGAGCTGGTACAGGAACTTCTGCACGTAGTACAGGCTCATCGCGTTCAAACACCGAGCCTGGCGATGTGGTGCGTATCGAGGGCGATACTGGTGTTCTTGGTTTCCATGTAGAAGTCGAAGCTCCAGTCACCGCCGTCGCGGCCGATTCCCGATGCCTTGGTGCCCCCGAACGGGGTTGGGAGATGGCGGACGTTCTGACTGTTGACCCAGATCATCCCTGCGTCCAAGGCTTGGGCGACTCGATGGGCGCGACCGATCTCGCTCGTCCAGATGTAGGCCGCGAGGCCGTAGTCGGTGTCGTTGGCGATCTTGATGGCGTCTGCTTCGTCGCTGAACGGCAGCGCGGTGAGCACAGGGCCGAATATCTCCTCTTGGGCGATTCGCATGCGGGGAGAAGCGCCGGTGATCAACGTTGGGACCGTCCAGTTGCCATCCCGAGGCGCGTCAGCCCACGGCGTTCCTTCGACAACGATGGCACCCTCAGCCCTCGCTATGTCCATGTATGAGCGGACCTTCTCACAGTGGCGCGGGTGGATCAGCGGCCCGATCACCGCGTCCGGATCCAGCGGGTGGCCCACAGGCACGGCTCGCGTTCTCTCAGCAACTCGTGCGCAGAATTCATCGTGAATGGACTCCTGCACCAGCAGGCGGCTGGAGCTGGTGCAGCGCTCGCCGTTGAGGCTGTAGATCATGAACACCACCGCGTCGAGTGCCCGCTCCATATCGGCGTCATCGAACACGATCACCGGGTTCTTCCCCCCGAGCTCAAAATGAACTCGCTTGAGCGTGGGCGCTCCTTGAGCCTGGATAGCCGATCCGGTTGCCGACTCGCCGACGAATGCGATGGCTTTGATATCAGGGTGCTCGGTCAATGCCCGACCCGCGGTATCCCCGAAGCCGTGGACGACGTTGAGCACCCCCGCTGGCAGCCCGGCATCAGCGGCTGCCTCGGCCAGCAGGTTGGCTGTCAGGGGACTCCACTCGGCGGGCTTGTGGACAACTGTGCAGCCCGCGGCCAGCGCAGGGGCGATTTTCCACGTCGAAAGCATGAAGGGGGTGTTCCACGGGGTGATCACTCCGACCGGGCCGATCGCTCGGCGGCTGGTGTAGTTGAGATGGTGCTCGGACGGCAGGGCGAGTCCGTCTGATGCGGCGGGGGCCCGGTCTGCGAAGAATCGGAAGTTCTCCGCTCCCCGAACTGCGGCTGACGACATGAACCGAATGGTCTGGCCGGTGTCCGCCGACTCCACGATGGCGATCTCGTCAGCGCGGGCCATGATGACGTCGGCCACAGTGTGCAGGATTCGCTTGCGCTGCTCGCCCGACTTGGCTGACCACTCCTCGAAGGCGTCTTGGGCCGCTGATGCCGCCGCGGCGACGTCGGCTGCATCGCCGGCGGCCACTTCTCCTAGGTGCGTGCCGTCGATGGGCGATTGGTCGGAAAAGGTCTCACCCGATGCGCTGGCGGTTGGCACACCGCCGATCAGGTGCAGCGTGGGTGCTGCCGCGAAACGGGCGAGGTGTCGGCGGCTGGCTTCAAGGTTCACAGCGAAGTCGGCTGTCTGCGGCAAGAGGCCGACGTGCCGTCTCGCCTGGGCGTCCGCTGCCACCAGTCCACCCCGGCCCAGGTGCTAGCTGCGGGAACCAACCGCTGGTCGCACCTGACTGGGGGAGCAACCGTAGGCCTCGGTGAAGCGACGCGAGAAGTGGGCGGATGTCTTGAAGCCGTTGTTGTGTGCAACGTCGGTGATCGTGCGATTCACGGCGGTGGGATTGAGCAGATCGTCCATGCATCGAGCTAGGCGGCGCTTCATCAGGTACTCATTCACCGTCATGCCGTGATCCTTGAATATGGCGTGCAAGTAGCGGGACGACACACCGATCGACGATGCGATACGGGCCGGAGAAAGGTCGGGGTCCGATGCGTATGCATTCATGTAGGTGCACGCTCTCAGGAAATGCTTGGTGCGCCCGGCGTTGGGGCTTCCGTCTGCCCCGAAGCGGTCGGCGAGTGCCACGCCGAGAAGGTCAAGTGCGCTCGTAGCCAGCTGACGCGACACCGAGTTCTCGTCCTCTAGCGCATACGGCGCCAGCGAGCGCAGGAAGGCCGAGACGGGGGCACTGACCGTGGTGTCGTTGGACATCCTCACCGCTGTCAACCGCTCGGGTGAGGGGCAGCGCTCCATCAGGAATCGACGGTCGAATTGGAACACGAGCATTTCGAACTGCTCGCGCATGACGAGGTCGTAGGGCCGGGTGGCGTCGTACATTGCGAAGTCCCCGGGTTCGAGCACCGCTTGGCGGTCGTCCTGCTGAATGACGGCATTGCCTCGGAGCTGCACCGAGACCAGCACCTCGTCTCGGGGCTCTTCGTTGATGAACCTGGCGGAGCGTTGCACTGCGTGAGGCTGGGCGCGTACTCGGCTGAGGGTCAGTGGGCCGAGATCTGAACTCGTGATCTCGGCTCTAAAGGGCTGCTCTGACGGAAGTGTTTCGGCCTCGAGACGAACGAACGCCGTGCAAATCACCTCGTGCCAGAAGTCGAACCGTTCCTTGGCCGATACCGAGTCAGTTGTCGCTGCGATGCTCATGTCGCACCCCGCCACTAGTTGGCGCGCTGACACAACAGAGACTAAGCGCAGCGACGATTCGGCCGCGCGCAGTGGGTCATGTGTGCGCTGACAGACAAAGAACTGCACGCTCACAGGGAAGGGCTGATCGCACGCGCTCCCTACGTTGCCAAGCACCGATGTGCAACGGTGCCGAGTTCTGGCGCCCGCAAGCAATTCAGGGGGTGCTGACGGTGAGCGTCGATGGACCATTCAAGGTAGCAACCGTCCAAGCCGAGCCGTGCTGGCTTGATGTCGATGCGGGAATCGAGAAGGCGGTGTCCCTGATCGAGGAAGCCGCCTCCGAGGGCGCGAGGCTGGTCGCCTTCCCTGAGCTGTGGATTCCGGGTTATCCGCACTTCCTGTGGCTCGACGCCCAGGCGATCGGCATGCGGTTCGTTCCCCGGTATCACGCCAACTCGATCGTGGTCGGCGATGCCAGATTCAACCGTCTGGCACAGGCTGCCGGAGACAACGAAATCACCGTGGTGATGGGTGCCAGCGAGAAGGACTTCGGCTCGCTGTACATGGCACAGTTCATCTTCGGCCCGGACGGTGAGATTCTCTTTACCCGCCGCAAGCTCAAGCCCACACATGTCGAGCGGGCCATGTTCGGCGAAGGCGACGGCAGCCACCTGCACGTGCTCGATGCGCCGGGCATAGGCCGCCTCGG
>NZ_JAPYOK010000087.1:0-60264 GCF_028283155.1 Candidatus Poriferisodalis multihospitum
GGGCCCAGCTTGGGAGGGGCGGGTCCCGTCGAGCGCGAAGGGGCTGGCTATGTGCCGCCTCGCGCCGGTGACCGGGTGCTCGACCACTTCGATGTGGCTGGCCAGCGGTTCGTGCGCCGGGGCTGTCCACGGGTCCCAGCAGAACTCTGTGCGGCAACCTGCGGCATGCAACGCCGTCCGCAGGTCGGCCCGGGTTCGGGTGGGTGTGCCGCCGTTCGTCTCGATTTCGTCGAGGAAGTTGCGGATCACGTCGACGGGGTCATCTCCAGAGGACGGATCGTGCGGGTCGCCCTCGGAGACAACTGCCAGCCAGCCGTCGGTTCCCTGCACGAAGCCGCTCCACGCCGCGCCGGGCTCGCGGTTGCCCATGCGGCCGATGTCGCGGCCGGCCGTCGACGCCAGCACGATGGCCTCGCCGCTGAACTGCCAGGTGCCTTCCTGCTGCGAGACGTCCATCTCGATGCCCTGCCCGGTGCGCTCGGCATGGTGCAGCCCGCTGAGCAAGGCGAAGCCGGCCGTGATGCCTGCGATCGGGTCGGGGAAGTAGATGTTGGAAATGCGCGCGCCCTCGTGCTCGTAGCCCTGGCGGTGGCCCAGTCCGCCCATGGCCTCGATGATCGAGCCATAGCCCACCGCGTCGGCGTACGGGCCGTCCACGCCGAACGCCGGCATTCGCACCAGCACGATCTGCGGGTTGACCTCGGTCAGCGTCGCGAAGTCGAGCCCCAGTTGGGGCAGCACATGGGCCGAGAAATTGGCGACGAGAGCATCGCAGTTGCGCACCAGCTCCATGAAGGCGGCCTTGCCCTCGGGTGTCGCAAGCGTGACCACGCAGTCGCGTTTGCCCTTGTTGACGGCGTTGAAGTGGCCGCCTGCCTCGTAGAAGCGGTTGTCGGCGACGAGATGCTCGAGGCCCGGTGCCATGCCATGGTCGTAGGGCCGCTGGGTGCGGAAACCGTCGAACGGGTTCTGAGCCTCGATCTTGATGACGTCGATGCCGAGCGGGGTCAGCAGGTTGCCGATGTACGGCCCGGCCCAGGCGATGGTCATCTCGATGACACGCAGGCGGCGCGCCTGGCGCAGCACTGGTTCCGGTGTCTTGGGGGCGGCGCCGACACTGCGGCCGGCATCTGCAACGGTCGGGAAGGGGTCGGCGCCTGGGTCGCTGAGCCGCTGGCCGGGCACCGGCAGGCCGGGTGCGTTGAACGGCCGGATGGGTGAAGCGGCGGTGCCGGCAGGGGTCGCGACCTCGCCCAAGAAGCCTCTCGAAACAAGGTGCTCGTCGGCCAGCACGTCGAGCGGGGTCATCACCATGCCGACGGCCCAAGGCGTATCGAGCGCGTACTGGAGCAGCTCCCGCTTGGTGCGTTGCGCGTACCACGGCTCGATGACCTCTCGGATCTTGTCGATGTGGCGGGCCCGGCGGTGGCGGTGGCTCAGCTCAGGATCGTCGATCCACTCGGGCACGCCGATGTGCAGGCACTGCATCTCCCAATCGTCCCGGCGAAGGGAACCGGGGCACACGTAGCCGTCAGCGCAGCGGATGGCACCAGACGGGTACGCCGTGGGCGGGTGCGGCCCCACCAGCGGCCGTGGCCGCTCGCAGTGCAGCGCGTCGCAGTAGCAGAGCTCGACGGCGGTGAGCAGCGCCCCCAGCCACGAGACATCCATATGCGCCTCGGGCCGTCGCAGTATCAGATGTGCGGCCCAGGCGGTGAGCCCGCCCGCCGTGTACTGGGCCTGCCAACCGGGCAGCCGCAGCGGCTCGGCGCCCTCGTCACCGTTGAAGCCCAGGAAGCCCGTGGCGGTCTGCACCAGCAGCTCGTCGGCGATCACGCCCGGATCGTTGGCCTCCGCCCCCCACGCCGTGACGGTCACGAGCTTCGGCACTCGTTCGCCAGCTTCGCTGCGGTCGGTCAGTCGCTGTGGATCCCAGGGGCCGCCGGCGAGACCCGACACGGTGTCGCTGGCGATCACCACCTCGGGCCACGACGGGTCGATGTCGTCGGCGGAGCAGTTGAGCTTGCCCGCATTCAGGTGCACATACAGCGGGCTCAGCTCGCCAGGCTGCAGCGGCACATCGTCCACCGGCTGACGCCGCGCCGGGTCACCACCGGGCGGCTCTGCTTTGGCCACTGTCGCGCCCGCGCCAGCCAGCAGCCGTCCGGCGAACGGCCCGGCGATGCCGGTCGCCACCTCCAGCACCCGCATCCCTGCCAGCGGCGGCGCCGAAGCAGCTGGCGTATCGGCCGGATCGGGCATCGGGCCACGGTATCGCCCCGCCATCGGGCGTGGCAGTGCCAAGCAGGGCTTCGGTAGGGTCCGCAGATGAGCGCTGCACAACCATCCAACGGCCACGAATCCGGCGTCACGGTGTGCTTGAGTTTCGATTTCGATGCCATCTCGATCTGGACGGGACCGCGAGGCTCAAGGTCACCGAACCTGACCGCCAGGGGAGAGTTCTCTTCGATCGGGGCGCACCGGCTGCTCGACTTGCTCGACGAGCGCAGCACCCCGTCCACCTGGTTCATCCCGGGCCACACCATCGACACGTTCGGCGACGTGTGCGCCCGTGTGGTCTCCGAAGGGCACGAGGTGGGCTATCACGGCTACTGCCATGAAGCCCCGTCGTCGAAGCGGGACGAGGCCGACGAGCGAGCCATCCTGACCAGGTCCATGGACTGCCTGGAGCGGTTGTCGGGCAAGGCCCCGGTCGGGCACCGGGTGCCGGGAGGCAACTGCGGCGACCGTTGGATCAGCCTGCTCATCGAGCATGGCTTCTCCTACGACTCCTCGATGGCGCGCCACGACTATGCGCCCACCTGGTGCCGCCTCGGCGACGTGCCCACCACCGACGGGCCGCACCAGTTCGGCGACGAGGTGGACCTGGTGCAGTTGCCCTTCGAGTACGTCTTGGACGACTGGCCGTACTTCAGCTACGACGGCCCGACGGTGCAGGGCTTGCGCACGCCCGATCACGTCTACGACGTGTGGTCAGCCGAGTTCGACTACCTCTACGAGCGGGTCGGCAGCGGGGTGTTCGTGCTCACCATGCATCCCCAGTGCATCGGGCGAGGCAGCCGCATGCTGATGCTCGAGCGCCTGATCGATCACATGGCATCCCGGCCGGGTGTGACGTTCGCCACGATGGAGCAGGTCGCGGACGATTTCCGGGCAGCGGCCGTCCCGGGAGATCAGTCGAACCGTCGGCTCTGAAGGGCGATAGCTTGCCGCCGGACACGAGGCGGTGCTGGTGCTGCCGCACCAGGAGAACGGGGAGAACCAGCGCATGATCGGACGACCCAGGGCGGCCGTGGAGGGCCTGCCGCAGTACAAGCCGGGGCGCTCGGCGGCGCAGGCAGAGGCCGAGCACAACCTGGCCGAGGCGATCAAGCTGGCATCCAACGAGAACGCCAACGACCCGCTGCCCTCGGTGGCCAAGGCAGTGTCCGAGGCCGCACTGGGAATGAACCGCTACCCAGACCATCGCTGCATGGAGGTGCGCGAGGCGCTGGCCGACCGGCACGGCGTCGGACTGGACGAGGTCACGGTCGGCTCAGGCTCGGTGGGCGTGCTGCAGCAGCTGTTCGCTGCCTATGTCGACCCGGGTGACGAGGTGGTGTACCCGTGGCGCTCGTTCGAGGTGCATCCGGTGTTCTGCGCGATCTCAGGGGCCCAGCCCGTCACCGTGCCGCTGGTCGGCCATGCGTTCGATCTCGACGGTGTCGCCGCGGCGGTCACCGATCGCACCAAGATCGTCGTGCTGTCCACCCCCAACAACCCGACCGGCACGGTGTGCACGACGGCAGAGCTGCAGCGCCTCCTGGCAGCAGTGCCCCCTGACGTGATCGTGGTGATCGACGAGGCCTACCGGGAATTCGTCACCGACCCCGACGTGGCCGACCCGATCGAGGCCATCGTGCCGGAACACCCCAATGCTTTGGTGCTGCGGACCTTCTCCAAGGCGTACGGCTTGGCCAACCTGCGTGTCGGTTACGGCGTCGGGCATCCGGATGTCATCGGGGCACTCGACAAGGTGGCGCTGCCCTTCATCGTCAGCGGGCTCGCGCAGACCGCCGCGCTCGCCTCGCTGGCGCCGCCAGCCAGCACCGAGCTGGACGAAAGGGTCGCCGGCATCCTGGCCGAGCGGGAACGCGTGAGCGCCGCCATGGTGTCGGGGGGCTGGCCCGTGGTGCCCTCGCAGGCCAACTTCGTGTACCTGCCAGTCGGCGACAGTGCGATGGACCTCTTCGTCCGTCTGGAGAAGCAGGGCCTGGTGACGCGCCCGTTCGAGAGCGAGGGCGTGCGGATCAGCTTGGGCACTCCCGCACAGAACGATCGGCTGTTGGCTGCGCTGGGCGACATCGACCCCACCGGTTGAGTTGCGCCGACCGAGCTGGCCAGGCTGAGTCGGGCCGGCTGACGGGGCTGGTCGAGCTGGCCGCAGCTAGACGGCGGCCTCGCTGATCAGCTTCCACAGCAGATCCATCTGAGAGCGGTCTGTGCGCGACTGGCCCACGGCAACGCGGATGATGCTGCGCCCGTCCAGTTTCGACGGGGTCAGGTACGCCCGGCTGCTGTCGTTGACCGCCGCAGCCAAGGCGTCGGTGGCGCGGTCGGCCCGCTCGGCTGCTTCTTCGCTGGCGTCGGCGGCACGAACTCTGAAGCACACGAGCGAGAACGGGTGCGGCGCCACGATCTCGAACCGGGAGTCTTCGTTGAGGCGCTGTGCAAACTCCTGGGCCATGGCCACGTGATGGCGCACCATCTGGCGGATTCCCGCAGCCCCGTAGCTGCGCAGCACCCACCACAGCTTGAGGGCCCGGAAGCGCCGGCCCAGCGGCACCTGCCAGTTGCGGTAGTCGATCACGTTGCCGGCGTCGCTCTGGGTGTTGCGCAGGTAGGGCGGGTCGATCGACAGAGCGTCGGTGAGCGCTGCCTTGTCGGCGACGTAGAACGCCGAGCAGTCGAAGTTCACCATCATCCACTTGTGCGGGTTGAAGACGTAGCTGTCGACCAGCTCGATGCCCTCGTTGTGGTGGCGGAACTCGGGGCAGATCATTGCGGTGCCGGCATACGCAGCGTCGACGTGGTGCCACAGGCTGTGCTCGATTGCGATCGCCGAGATTGCCCGTACGGGATCGACCGCTGTGGTGCCGGTGGTGCCGACCGTCGAGCCGACGAATGTCGGCACCAGTCCGGCAGAGATGTCGGCTTCTACCGAGGCGGCCAAAGCGTCAGGTCGCATGGCCTGGTGCTCGTCGACCTCGACCAGCCGGACTTGGCCGAAGCCCGCGATGTTGGCGCCCTTCTCCACCGAGCTGTGCGCCTGTGCCGACGTGTAGGCGACCATCTGTTCTGCGGGCTGGCCGCTGCGAGCGCTGACACGGTGACGGGCGGCGACCAGCGCGACATGGGTGGCATCCGAAGCGCTGCCCTGCAGCACTCCGCCGCCCTCCGAGGTCGTCTTCCAGTGTTCCGGCAGGGCACACAGGTCCACCAGCCAGTCGAGCATGTGGCTCTCGATCTCGGTCAACGCTGGAGAAGCTGACCACAGCAGCCCGATCAAGCCCAGCCCAGACGACACAGCGTCTGCCAGCACCGACGGCGGGGAGTTGTTGGCGGGAAAGTAGGCGAACCAGCCGGGATGCTGCCAATGGGTGACCCCGGGCACGACCACCCGATCCAAGTCGGCCAGCAGGTGCTCGAAGGGTTCGGGCTGCTCGGGGGCGGAGTCTGGCAGCAGTGCCCGGATGTCGCCGGGCTGGACGGCGGATGCCACCGGCAGCGACTCGATGCGCTCCCAGTAGTCGGCGATCCAGTCGATCACCTCACGACCGTGGCGCCGGAATTCCTCCGGCGTCATGTGTGCAGGCGGCGAGGTGACTTCTGGATCGATCTCATCCACGGCGCCGACGCTACTTGCGGCCCATCTCCGAGCCGCCGCCGGTGGTTGCCGTAGTGTGTGCCCGCTGAGCGAGAACGGGAGGCGAGATGACGAACGGCGCTGCGGCTTCGGACATTCTCGGTTATGACGTTCCTGCGGTGGAAGCGTGGATCGACGCCAACGTCGACGGACTCGAGCCGCCGTTCGAATGGAGCCAGCTCGAGGGCGGCCACAGCAATCTGACCTACAAGCTGACAACCGCCGACGGCATCACCGCCGTGGTGCGCCGCCCGCCGATGGGGGAGTTGCTACCCAAGGCGCACGACATGGGCCGCGAGTTCACGATCATCAGCGGTCTCGGGTCCACCGACGTGCCGGTGGCCAAGGCCTACGGCTACTGCGAGAGCCCTGACGTGACCGGGGCGCACTTCTACGTGATGAGCTACGTGGAGGGGAAGCCCCTATTCGAGTCGGCCGATGCCCGCGAGCACCTCACCGCCGAGGGCCGGGCACACGTGGGCATGTCGTTCATGGACGTGCTCTCGGCGCTGCACTCGGTGGATCCCAACGATGTCGGCTTGGGCGAACTTGGCCGCAAGGACGACTACGTCGGGCGGCAGATCCGCACGTGGTACAGGTCTTGGACGGCCTCGGCAGAGTCGGCGAGCTACGACACGCCGGTCGTGCACGAGTTGCACGACTTCTTGCAGGAACGCAAGCCTGAGCAGGGCCCGGCCCGGGTGGTGCACGGCGACTATGGGCTGCACAACTGCCTGTTCAATCCCGCAGGCGAGCTGCAGGCCGTGCTGGACTGGGAGATCTCCACGCTCGGCGACCCGCTGGCCGATTTCGCTTACGCGCTCAATAGCTGGACCGAGCCGAGCGACGAGATCCTGGAGGGCTCCGACCCGCCGACGCTGGTGGACGGCTTCGTCGGCCGTGCTGACCTCGTTGAGCGCTACGAGCAGCAAACCGGCGCCGATCTGTCGGACCTGGCGTACTACGTCAGCTTCAACCACTGGAAGTCGGCGTGCATCATCCACGGCGTGTACGCCCGCTACATGCGCGGCCAGAAGCCCGCCGACGATGTCGACCTCGACCTCTACCGGGCTCGCATCGGGCGCGGCATCGAGCTGTCCGCGGCCGCCGCCGAGACGATCTCGTAGCGTCGAGGTCCTTGCGGGGCATGCCGCGCACCGACTGGAACCCGATCCTGCGGGACGAGTTCGACAAGCCCTATTGGCCGATCCTGCAGCAGTTCGTGGCCGACGAGCGAGCGCAGGGTGCCGTGTACCCGCCGCACGACCAGGTGTTCGCGGCCCTGCACCTGACGCCGTATGCCGATGTCAAGGTGCTGATTTTGGGCCAGGATCCCTACCACGGCCCGCGGCAGGCGCACGGGCTGTGCTTCTCAGTGCCTCACGGGATTCCTCAGCCGCCGTCGCTGCAGAACATCTTCGCCGAGCTGCGCGATGACCTGGGGATCGAGCCGCCGTCCCACGGCAATCTCGAGGGATGGGGGAGTCAGGGGGTGCTGCTGCTCAACGCGTTCCTGACGGTTCGTGCCCGCCAGGCCGCGTCGCATCGCTCGGCGGGCTGGGAGACTTTCACCGATGAGGTGATCCGGGCGGTCAGTGCGAAGCCCGACCGGGTGGTGTTCATTATGTGGGGCGGCTTTGCGCGCCGAAAGAAGTCGCTGGTGGACCTGACCCGGCACGTCGTCATCGAGTCGGCCCACCCGTCGCCACTCAGCGCCCACAACGGTTTCTTCGGCAGCAAGCCCTTCAGCCGTGCGAACGCTGCGTTGGCTGCCGGCGGCCGCGAGCCGGTCGACTGGCGCCTGGCCGACTGATTCAGCGCGGCCGTCGGCTGGCAGCCTCAGAGCAGCGTGACGCGCCCGTTCGGGGTGTCGAGCGTTGCCGCAAAGGTGACCGTATCGCCTGCGGTTACGTCCACTTCGATGCCGATGGCGCTGTGGAGCGCCCTGATGTGGTCGGGGTCGGGGTGCGTGCCGCTGAGCGAGACGAGCGTGCAGCCGGTCGGGGTGACCGTCGCCGGATGGGTGGTGTTGCCCCACTCGATGACAAACGGGACGAGTCCCGGGCCGGCCGACATGGTGAGTGACCAGTGGATTTCCTCGCCGTCGGGCTTCACCCGGCTCATAGCGGAGATCGGGCCGGGATCCTCGCCGCAGGCGGCCATGGCGGCGGTCACATCTTCGATGGTCTCGCCGTCGGATGCGTGTATGGCGAACGTGATGAGCCGGCCTTCGTTCATGGCGTCGATGTCGAACGGGCGGCCGTTCGGCGGATCGGGCTGTTCGGGGTCGGGCGCGATGATCTCCAGGTAGACGTCGTCGCCGAGCGACATGAGCGTGTTGCGGGTGCCCATGCCCGGATGCGGCCCGCCTGGCGCGGCCGACATGCCGACCAGTGCCTCGACGGCTGCGGTCCCGGCCGCGAGATTGGGCGCTGCGTACACGATGTGATCGATAGCTGCCATGCGGGCACGTTAGCCACGGGTGCCAGGCCCGCAGCACCGGCGGTGCTAGTCGAAGGCCTCCGCTGCGGCCAGCTCGGCGACTTTGTCGGCGTCGTAGCCCAGGTGCTCGGTGAGCACCTCGTACAGGTGCTCGCCGAGTGCGGGTGCAGCCCGTTCGGGCCACACCCGGCTGCGTGACATCGTGAACCTCGGCGCCTCGATGATTGTGGTGCCGTGGGTGGAGTGGGGAACGCCAACCCAGTGGCCTCGGTGCTCAAGCTGGGGATCGACAGCCAGCTCAGGGCTGTTCTGCACCCGGTGCGCTGCGATGCCCGCTGCTTGGCACCGCTCTTCGACGTCGGCTTCTTCGAGCCGGCTGGTCCACGCCGACACTGCAGCTTCGAGTTCCTCCCGGCGGGCGAGGCGATCGGCCAGCGGCAGTACCGCAAGACTCGGGTGGCCGATCAGCCCAGCCAGTTCAGTCCATGCTCTGTCGTCCTGGGCTACGACGGCCACCCAGCGGTCATCGCCGGCGGCCGGGAACACGCCGTGGGGGCAGTGGTGCTCGCTGTGGTTGCCGCGCCCATCCACGACGGTGCCATTGCGCAGGTACTCCAGCACTGCCGGGGCGATGAAGTGCACCGACGCCTCGGCCTGGGAGAAGTCGAGGTAGCGGCCCTCGCCGGTGCGCCGCCGATGATCGATGGCGGCGAGCAGGCTCGCTGGCTCGACAGCATGACCACCGAAGGGTTGATCTCGCGCACGCTGTCGTAGTCGAGTCTCCACGAGCGCATGATGCGCGGCGTGTACGACTCGCATACGACGTCGGCCCAGCGCACGAGGTCGTGCGCGACCTCACGGCCGGCGTCGGTTGCGGGATTCAGCGTGATGCCGAGCTTGCCGGCGTTCAGGTTGTTGAACGTGGCGCCGTTCTCGGGCCCGGGGTCGTTGTCGATGAAGGGCAGGAACGTGCGGACGGCGTCGAGCTTGACCGACGACTCCACCCGGATCACCGTGGCGCCGGCGTCAGCCAGCAGGCGGGACACGGTCGGCCCGGCAACCGCCCACATGAAATCGAGCACCTTGAGCCCGTCGAGCGGGCGTTCGGGGGCCACAGGGATCGCTGGGGCGAAGACTGCGGGCGTCCGTTCGCCGGCCAGCACCTCAGCGCTGTGCTCGCCGACGGTTGGCACCCGGTCGGCCGAGCCGTTGCCCGGTTCCGGCTTCATCCAGTGGCCCGGGTAGCGCTCACCATCGACGATGTCCCAGTAGTCGCGGGAGGCGAGCTGTTCGGATGCCGTCAGGTCGGCTGTCGTCGCCACCGGGGCAAGCAGCAGGCGGCGCTCGAGTGCGAGGGCGAACAGCTCGTCCTTGGTCCGCGATGCGGTGAAGTTGGCGACGCATTCCTTGATTCGCTCGAATTCCTCCAGCGACTCGCTGCCATCGCTGAGCGCCATTGCGTACTGCACCCAGTCCTTGCTGGCCGTGGCCTCGTCGCAGAAGCCGGCCTCGTGCACCAGTGCCATCATCCGGCCCGTTGCTGGCCCGATGGCCGCCCCGAAGACATGCGTGAATGACACGAAGCCGTCCTTGGCCGGATAGACGACACGCAGCCGGATGGGTCCGCTGCGAATGCCGCCACCGCCCCGCAGCGTCAGCGGGGCGTTGACCAGCGAGCACAACACCGACGACATGGTTGAGTTCATGGCCACGGCCTGGGCCGACACGTCGATGTGCTGGCCGAGCCCGGACTGGTTGCGTTCGACGAGAGCGAGCACCGTCGCTGAGGCGGCTTGGCCTGCTGCGTGCAGGAACGCCTGCGGCACGCCGACGCTCAGCGGTGCCCGGTCCTCGTCACCGCACATGTGCATGGGGCCACCCGACGCCCACACGGTGAGATCGGTCGCTGCCCAATGGGCCTTGGGGCCCGTCTGGCCGAACGACGAGATCGAGGTGACGACGAGCGCAGGATTGATCTCAGCAAGGGCGTCGGGCCCGAGGCCGAGCGATGCCATATGGCCTGGCAGGGCTGACTCGATGAGCACGTCAGCGCCAGCCGCGAGCTGCCGCAGCGCATCGGCGCCGTCCTTAGCGGCGATGTCGAGCTCGACCGACCTCTTGCCGCGTGCGTAGGAGGCGTGGGTGAGCGAGGCGCCGCTCGCATCGAACGGTGCGAGCCGCCGAACGGGGGAGCCTCCCGGCGGCTCGATAGCGATCACCTCGGCGCCGAGCCGCGCCAGGATGAACCCGGCCATGTGCCCCCGGTCGTCGGTCAGATCGAGCACCCGGTACGGCGACAGCAGCGTCATGGTGACGCGGAAACTAGTTCCGGATTCCGCTCGCCAACGGCTGTGGTCTAATGAGCGGCGAGGTGCGGCATGACCGAGCTGCGAACGAATTGCCCCCGTGACTGCTACGACAATTGCGGGATCGTCGTGCGTCCGGGGAAGAACGGCCGGGTCATCGTGCGCGGCGACCCGGAACATCCGATCAACCGGGGAACGCTGTGCACCAAGTGCGCAACTGCCTACAACGGCGTGTGGCAGGACCCCAGCGAGCGCCTGTCCACACCGCTCCGTCGCGTCGGGCCGAAGGGTGAGGGGGCGTTTGAGGCCATCAGCTGGGACACAGCGCTGAGCGAGGTCGCGGCACGCACCCAGCAGGTCATCGACGAACGCGGGCCTCAGGCCGTGGTTCACACCCACTACTCGGGGACGCTGTCGATGCTGGCGTTCATGTTCCCGATGCGGTTCTTCAACCGGTTGGGCGCTACCGAGGTCGAGCCGGACTCGATCTGCAATCTGGCAGGGCACATCGCCTGGTCGGCGATGTTCGGCATCTCGGTCGCCGGCTTCGACCCCCGGACCGCTGCAGACTCGTCGTGCATTGTGGTGTGGGGCGCGAATCCGTCCCACAGCGGTCCTCACATGGACGAGCACTGGCTGGGCGACTTCGACGGAGCGGTGGTGGTTGTCGACCCGATCCGCACCGACACGGCCCTGCGGGCCGATCTGCACCTCCAGCCGTTCCCGGGCACCGATGCTGCGCTGGCCTTCTCCATGGCGCACGAGCTCAGGGCCCTCGGGGCGTTCGACGACGAGTTCATCGCAGCACATGTCCATGGCGCCCCCGATGTGCTCCCGACCATCGAGGCGTGCTCGCCAATCTGGGGCGAGGCGCAAACCGGTGTCCCGGCTGAACAGATCCGGCGAGCAGCGCAGCTCTATGCGTCCGGCCCCGCGCTGCTGTGGGCGGGACAGGGGCTGCAGCGCCAGCCCACCGGCGCCAACGTGATGCGAGCGATCGGCCTGCTGCCCGCGCTCACCGGCAACATCGGCAAGCCAGGGGCCGGGATCTGCTACCTCAACGTCGCAGCAGCGCTGCTCGGAGCCGACTTCGACGAGCTCGCCGGAGCGTCGCTCGTGGAGGGCGAGGCCCGCCAGATGAACCACATCGGTCTCGCCGGCGCGCTCGAAGATCCCGATCGCTTCGGCGCCATGTTCAGCTGGAACACCAACCCGCTGGCCTCGGCCGCTGAACAGCTCAGGCTCCGGGAGGCGTTCCGCCGTGAGGACCTGTTCACGGTGGTCGTCGACTGTTTCCCCACCGACACCGTCGACTATGCCGACATCGTCCTGCCGGCGGCCAGCTTCCTGGAGTTCGATGATCTCACCTTCAGCTACATGAACCCCATCGTGGGAGCCCAGCGCAAGGTCCGCGAGCCCATTGGAGACTCGCTGCCCAACCAGGAGATCTTCCGCCGGCTCGCCGCAGCGATGGGATACGACGAACCCGAGCTGTACGAGAGCGATGAAATGCTCATCGAGCGGCTCCTGGACGGGCTCGACCTGGGGCTCTCGCACTCCGATCTGGCTGAGCGTGGTCACGTCTATCTCACCGAGGAGCCGTTCGATTACTTCGCGGCTCGAAGGTTCCGCACGCCTTCGGGGCGGATTGAGATCGCTTCGGCATCGTTGACAGAGGTCGGCCTCGACCCGGTGCCGACGCCGGCAACCGATCCCGCCCAGCCGGAGGGCCTGTTCCGGCTGCTGACGCCGGCATCTCGCTGGCGTCTCAACGACTCGCATGCGAATGACCGGACGATCGGTCGGCGGTCAGGGCCGGCGACCGTCACCGTTCACCCCGCCGACGCGGCCGATCTCGGCATCACCGACGGCGACCTGGTGCAGCTCCGCAATGGCGCCGGGGAGATCACGCTCGCGACGGCCATCGGCGACATCGCACCTCGCGGCGTGCTCGTGGCCTACAAGGGGCGATGGCCCAAGCTCGAGCCGGGCGGATGCAATGTCAATGCGCTGCACGAGGGCAACTCGGCCGACATCGAGGGCTGCAGTGCCGTGCACGGCACCCTCGTGAGCCTCGAACCGGCCCGGTGAATTGACGCTCGACGTAGGGCGCCGCGGTGGCTGACGTCGGCGTTGCGTTCGGCATCGTGTTCCTGGCGGAAATCGGCGACAAGACCCAGCTGGCCGCACTGACAACCGCGGGACGTCACGGCGCCGTCAAGACCCTCGCGGCATTCGCCGCCGCCATCGCGCTCTTGCAGACCATTTCGGTCGCTGCAGGATCGGCAGTCGGATCGATCTTCGGGGGCCGGGCTGCCACGGCAGTCGTCGGTGGGTTGTTCGTCGTGCTGGGACTGTGGACGTGGTGGTCGGCGGACGGGGATGAGGAGGAGATGCCCAAGGGATTGGGCCGGGCGAGCCTGCTCGGCGCGACCGGGTTGTTCCTGCTCGCCGAGCTCGGCGACAAGACCATGATCGCGACCGCTGCACTTGCCGCTGAGCGCTCGGCAGTCTTCGTGTGGCTGGGTTCGTTCGCTGCCATGGTCGCGGCGACCGGGCTCGCTGTCGTGGTCGGTCAGCAGCTTGTCGAGCGCCTGTCAGGTCCGCGACTTGCCCGGATCGGCGCCGTCGTCTTCGTGGCGGTAGGCGTCATCACCATCGTCAATGCCATCGTCGGCGGTTGAGTCGGGACCGAGTTCGGTGTGGAGGACGGCATGGGTGACCGCTTCGGTGTCGGGCTCGGGCAGCTCGAAGTGGCCGAGTGCATGGGCAATGAGCGCGTCATGGGCGGCTTGGCGCTCCGCGACGACGTGATCGACGAGCCCGTCGCGTTCGAGGTCGGCGGCATCAGCGGGATCGGCGGCCCAGGCCAGCACGGCGATGTCGGGGTTGTGCTCGCGGGCGATACGGGCGAACTGCTCGACCGCTGAGGGCGGACTGTCGACCGCGAGCGCGATCCGGGCGTCGCGCAGGCCGGCGCGCTCGGCGATCACGTGACGGGACACGTCGCCCACGAGCACTCTCCGTCCTGTGGATGCGGCCCATCGCTGCGCTTCGGGGTCAAGCGACACGATGGTGTAGGGGATGTGCGCCAGTTCGAGCGCGGAGACGATACGGCGTGCCCGCGGGCCGAAGCCATTCACGACGGCGTGATCGACCAGCGTTTCGTGCTCGCTGGGATCGAATTGAGGGGCATCGCCGTCGTGCGGGTGAGCGCGCTGGCGGGCGCGGCGGTCGGCGTCGGATCGTGCGGCGAGCGACTGGCCCCAGCGAGCGCCGAAGGGACTGAATGCCATCAGCAGCACGGTCACGGCGATGAACGCGTCGGTGCCGTCGGCGAGTCCCGCCGGGACGAGCCCGACTTCCTCTCCGGCTCGTTCGAGCACGAAGGAGAACTCGCCGATCTGTGCCAGCACCAGCGCCCCCGAGAGCGCCACCGCCCGCGGCTGGCGCACCAGCAGCGCCGCAGCAGTGGTCGTCAGCATCTTGACGACCACCACCGCCAGGGCCAAGCCGACCACCAGCGGCAGGTTGCGCGCGAGGTAGCCGACGTCGAGCAGCATGCCGATCGAAACGAAGAACGTCGCCGAGAACAGGATCTGCAGCGGCATCACCTCGCCGAGCGCCCGCGCGGCCACACGGCTCTCGCTGACCATCAGGCCCGCAAGGAACGCCCCGAGCGAGATGGAGACGTCGAGCAGGCTGGTCGCGTACGCCGTCCCGAAGCAGATGGCCAGCACGGTCAGCAGGAACACCTCGCCCGACTGGATGCGCGAGACGTACTGCAGCACTGCCGGCACCAGCGTCCGCGCCACCACGATCACTGCCACGACGATGCCGGCCGCCTTGGCGAAGGCGATCAGCACGTCGGCGGGGCCGGTGATCTGGCCGCCCAGCAGCGGCACCGCCAGCACCATGGCGACGATCGCCAAGTCCTGGAAGATGAGCAGCGCGACCGAGACGTTGCCGACAGGCGACGTGGTGGCTCGCCGCTCGGCGAGCACTTTCAGCACGATTGCCGTGCTGCTGAGCGAGACGAGCAGACCCGTGAAGACTGCTGTTCGCCATTCGACGCCGAAGGCGGCGACAACCCCGGCGACGATGCCGGTGGTGAGGCCCACCTGCACCGTCCCGCCGATCAGGAACAGCGACGCCAGCCGCCGGACCCGTTCGAGGCTGAACTCGATGCCGAGCGTGAACAGCAGCAGCATCACACCGATGTCTGCCGACTGGTTGACCAGGTCGATGTCGCTGATGAGGCCGACGCCGCTAGGCCCGATGACCGTGCCCGCCGCGAGGAACCCGACGATCGGCACCACCCCGAGACGCGATGACACGAAGGCGATCAGCGTCCCCGCAACCAGCAGGATCGCCAGCTCAGTGAACAACGGCGGTGCCGACGCAGCCAACAGCACTTGCCGACGAGGCTATTGGTGCAGTCTGGTGTGGCATCACCGATGGAGGAGCAACGATGAGCGGCGACCGCTGGACGTCCGCTCCGCGCTGACGCGCAGCGCGGAATCTGGGCCGACGGTTGCCGGAGCACCTCAGGGGACGATCAGGATCTTGGCGTGCTCGACGGGGCTGGCGAGGTCGTCGAGAAATCGCTTCTCCCGATGGCTCGCCAAATGAGACAATGCTGAGGCCGCAGGCTGTCCGCCGTCCGCCAACATTCGCGGCGCAGAACCGTTGCCTGAAACTATGAAAGACTTCGAAATTAAATGAAGACTGCCACAGAATTCTCTCCGACTACGTTGCTCACCGCGGAGGAACTGCTGCGCCTCGACGCTCAGGGAGTGCGCGGCGAGCTGGTCAGGGGAGTGTTCTGCGAGGTCATGTCTGCCGGCTACCGACACGGGATGATCGTGGTGAGGCTGGCGGGCAGGCTCGTCGACTACGCCGACGAGCGGCGCTGCGGCACCGTGGTGGCTTCAGATACCGGCATCCTGCTCGAACGCGACCCGGACACCGTCCGAGAGCCCGACATCGCCTTCACCTCGGCAGACCGCCTGTCGCCCAGTGCCGCACCCACCGGCTACTCCGATGTCGTTCCCGATCTGGTGGTGGAAGTGGCATCGCCCAGCGACCGCCCTGGCGAGCTTGCCGAGCGCGCCGAGATGTGGCTGGGCTTCGGCGTGCGGCTGTTGTGGGTGGTTCATCCCGACTCGATGACCGTCGAAGTCCACAGTGCCGATGCCCAACCGGCCGGCGTGCCACTTCCCGAGACGCTCACCCTCGACGACGAACTCGACGGCGGCTCAGTGCTGCCGGGGTTCTCCTTCCCGCTCCGCCGGCTCTTCTCAGACTGAACACGCCTGCGCCGCGTCAACCGGATCCGCTTCGCTCGGCCTGGGGGCTCCGCTCCCATCGGCGAAGACTCACTGACGCAGAGCCGGCAGCGACGGTCGCACGGTGGAGCTCAGGGGAACGGATAGGCACTGGTCAGAGCCAGATTCTGATTCTGGTTCCCGAGAAGTTCCCTTTGAAAACTGGACGATCGCCGTCCGAGCCGGTGTCAGTGCACCTCGAACGCATCGAGGTGAAGCTCGCGCATCTCGCGACGGAAGCGGGTCCAGCTGCCGGGGAAGAACGGCAGGATGCGACCGTTGCGGTCGCGGTACCAGCCCCCGCAGTCGCCCGCCCAGCTCATCTCCTGCAGCTCCGCTTGGGTGGCTTCGGCCCATTCGTGGGTGGCGTCTCGGCGAGCCTCGACGGTGTTCGCGTCGCGGGCGAGCAGGTGATGGATCCAGCGGCCGATGTAGTTGGTGGCCACCTCGGCCGTCATGAACACAGGAGCATGGCCTGGGGATCCGTTGACACCAGCGACGGTGAACCAATTCGGGAAGCCCGGGATGGCGACGCCCCGGAATGATTCGGGCACCCGACCGAAGGCTGTCCGCAGGTCGAGGCCGTCGCGCCCGTAGATCTCCAGCGCAGGCCCGCCATCGGCCCGGCCACCCAGCTTGTACCCGGTGCAGAAGATGACGACGTCGACATCGACCTCGGTGCCGTCGGCGCTGACCACGCCGCTCGGGGTCAGCGCGGTGACGCCGTGCGGAACGAGCGTCACGTGATCCAGCGCTAGGGCG
Organism: Candidatus Poriferisodalis multihospitum; assembly: GCF_028283155.1. Taxonomy (NCBI): domain Bacteria; kingdom Bacillati; phylum Actinomycetota; class Acidimicrobiia; order Acidimicrobiales; family Candidatus Poriferisodalaceae; genus Candidatus Poriferisodalis; species Candidatus Poriferisodalis multihospitum. Next base: position 16,764 of record NZ_JAPYOK010000087.1, read on the forward strand.
GGGTAGTAGTCGTCGGAGACCAGGATGCGTTTGCATCCCGGCTCGAACGAGGGTGTCAGTGCGGCGATCGTGTCCGGATCGGAGATTGCGGCGCGCATCTGGTCCATGACCTCAGCGCGCAGCTCCTCGATGGCGTCGGTCTTCTTCTCGAACGCCCGTTGCCACAGCATGCTGTCGCGGTACTGCTGGCGCCGAGCGCGGTGCCAACCCTCGTCGGTGGCCAGCTCCGCCTTCTCCTCATCGGTGTAGAAGCGGTTGCGGCGAGGGCGAACCCAGTTGGGCGTGCGCGAGTACACGAAGACCTCGGCCGCGTCCTTCGCCACCTCGGGAACGACCTGGACCGCGGCCGCTGCGCTGCCCACCACCGCGACCCGACGTCCGGCGAGCTCGACGTCGTGGCGCCACGACCCGGCGTGCCACACCAGGCCTTCGAAGGAGTCGAAGCCGTCGAGGGTGGGGTAGTGGGGTTCGGTGAGGCCGCCAGTGGCTGAGACGACGAAGCGGTGGCGGAGCCGTTCGCCCTCTGCCAACTCGAGTTCCCAGCAGGTGTCGTGAGGCTGCCACGATGCCCGGTCGACGGTGGTGTTGAGCCGGATGTGGTCGGCGATGCCGTACTTCTCGGCGCACGACCTGATGTAGGCCTGGATCTCGGAATGGCCGGAGAACACCATCGAGAAGTCGGGGTTGGGCTCGAAGCTGTAGCAGTAGATGTGCGACGGGATGTCGCAGTGCAGTCCGGGATAGGTGTTGCGCAGCCACGTCCCGCCGACATCGGACTGCTTCTCGTAGACGACGAAGTCGTCGATGCCCAGACGCTTGAGCTGGATGCCCATCACCACGCCGCTGAGGCCCGCGCCCAAGATCCCAACCAACGCCATGGCACTAGTGTCTCAGCGGAGGCCGCGGGGACGGCAATCGAGGGACGAGGGTCCGATGAGCAGCTCTGCGCAGGCTCGCCTCAACGTCGATCTCGGCGGACAGGCTCGAACATGACGGTCTACGACGAGGCGCACGAGTGGTACTCGACGCACTGGGATGCCGAGATGCCCGTCGGGGACTGGTGGCGGCTCATCTCTGAGTCCGGATGGGGCTATCCGTTCTGGCCGGCTGATCGGTTCGGTCGCGGCCTCAGCCACGTCGAAGCCACCGAAGCCGATCGCGCCCGAGATGACGTCGGGGCGTTCGGGCCTCCGAACGGGGTGGCGGTGACGCTGGTGGCGCCCACACTGTTTGAGCACGGTCCCGACCTGCTCCTCGATCGCTACCTGCCGAAGATCGCCACAGGTGAAGAGCTCTGGTGTCAGCTCTTCTCCGAGCCCGGCGCCGGATCGGACCTGGCAGGGCTGCGGACCACCGCCGAGCGAGACGGCGACGAGTGGATCATCAACGGTCAGAAGGTCTGGACCACTGCTGCTCACACGGCCGATCGGGCCGTCGTGATGGCGCGCACCGACCCCGACGCGACCAAGCACCAGGGCATCTCGTTCTTCTGCATCGACATGGGCCAGCCCGGCGTCGAGGTTCGCCCCTTGCGGGACATGACCGGTGATTGCGAGTTCAACGAGGTCTTCATGGACAACGCCCGCGTGCGTCACGACGATGCGATCTGCGGGCTGAACAACGGCTGGCGGGCGGCCATGACGATGCTGGCCGTCGAGCGCGAGCTCGATGCGGTGGGCCACGACGGCGGCGGCGACGTCGTCAACGACGTCGATCTCTCGGCGCCTGTCGGCGTGGTCCAGCATTCCCAGGCCACCAGCAGCGGCATCTCGGGCTTCAGCTACACCACAGGCGCCATGAAAGACCAGGTCGTCCGATCGTTGCTCGATGACGAAGATCGAACCGATCCGCTGCTGCGACAGGCGTTGGCCAACGCACACATCGAGCGAGCTGTCCTGGACTGGAACGGCGCGAGACAGGTGAATCCGTCGCTCGGCAAGCTCGGCAACTCGCTGTTGTGCCGCACCCTGCGCGATCTGGGCTTCTCCGGCAAGGGCATGCCCGCACAGCTCGGCCGCGACGATCAGCCCGACGGCGGCCACTTCCTGAAGACGGCACTGTTCGCCCAGGGCATGGCCATCGCCGGCGGCACCGACGAGATCCAGCGCAACCTCATCGGCGAGCGCGAGCTCGGTCTTCCCAAAGAGCCTGATCCGACTCGGGGTCTGGCGTTCAGCGAACTCCCCGACCCCTAGGAGAAGCCCATGCCCTACACCGCACAACAACTGTCGGACCTGCAGGACATCCGCGACGTCCTGCACGCTTACTGCCGCGCCATCGATGACAACCGTCCCGACGACGTGGTCGAGCTGTTCACCGATGACTGCGAGTACGACTACGGCGGCGAACTCGGGACGTTCAACGACAAGGCGTACGCGTACAAATTCTTCCGGGCCGGGACCGACAAGATCTACAAGCGGTCTGCGCACTACGTGAGCAACATCGAGGTCAGCTTCAACGGCGAGGACTCGGCCGAGACGGTGACCTATCTCGACGCGTGGCACGAGTTCCACGAGGACATCGACAACGCCTGGGTCTTCGGACGCTACGTCGACTCGTTCGTGCGCACCGACGCCGGCTGGAGGATCTGCAAGCGCCAAGTGCTCACGATGGGTCAGGAAGCGTGGCCTCGCGAGGTCGACTACATGGCGCGCCACGTGTTGCCGCCTCGTCGCTGAGGTTCGCCACGCCGTTGCTGGCAGTCGCCTCGCCGGTCAGCTGGCGCCCGACGGCACGCCGTCGATCATCACGCCGGTGTCGTGCAACTTGTCGATCTGTTCGTCGGACAGCCCCAACTCCGCCAGGACCTCGCGGTTGTGCTCGCCCTGGAACGGTGCCAAGCCTGTCTCGGGAAGCTCGCCCGCGCTGAACTTCCAGGGCGGCGATGGGACACGAGCGGTGCCCCCGGCACGGTCGTCGACCTCGCGGATGGCCCCACGCTCCTCGGCCCACGCGGACTCGGCGATCTCCGACACCGTGCGGATGGTGCCCACCGCTAGCCCAGCCTCGCTGACCTGGGCCTCGAGCTCTTCGATGGTGCGGAACGTCAGCACCCAATCGCGGATCTCGGCATGCAGCTCGGCCCAGTTCTCGCGCCGGAATTGGGGGGTGATGAACCGGATGTCGAGCAGCAGATCGTTGCGGCGCATCATGGCGCAATAGCGCTGGAACACGAACGTCGCGACGGGGCTGGCCGCAATGGTGATGAGCTGGCCGTCGGGGAGCTCGAACACCGGCGATTCAGGCGCGCTGAGAGCCAGCGGTTCGCCTTCGACGTCGATGTCGGACAACTCGTAGCTCACGCGGTCGTTGACAGCGAGCATCGAGTGCACCATGGCCACGTCGACGTGTTGCCCTTCGCCGGTGCGGTCGCGGTGCGCCAGCGCAGCCAGCGTGGCAATCACGCCCTGGAGGCCGGTGTAGACGTCGGCGTGGTTGTACGCGTCGTTCTCGACCGAGGTCAGCGTGTCGCCATAGTGGCGCGAGATGATCTCTGTGAACCCCGACTCGGCCTGCACCGTTGGGGCGAACGCCGGCCGGTTGCGCCACGGACCGGTCTGGCCGTATCCGCTGATCGACACCATGATCAGCGTCGGGTTGACGGCGAGAAGTTCCTGGTATCCGAGGCCAAAGCCGTCGAGCGTGCCGGGCCGGAAGTTCTCCACCACGATGTCGGCCTCGGCCACCAGCTGGCGCACGATGTCCTGGGCTTCGACGAAGTTGAGGTCGAGGCTGATGGCGCGCTTGCCGCTGTTCTGCTGGGCGAAGTAGAGCGACATCGGTCCGACGTGGGGCTGGCCGCTTCGGCCCGTGTCCGGTGCGGGGGGTTCGATCTTGACCACCGATGCACCTAGGTCGCGTAGTTGCTTGGTGCAATGGGGGCCGGCGAGCACCCGGGTGAAGTCGATGATTCTGACGTCGTCCAGCGGGGCGGTCATCGGCCCTGGAAGATCGCGGTGCCGGGACCGGTCTCGGCGTAGGCGGTCATACCGACCTGGAGGTCTTCTGAGGCCCACACGGGCTTCGCGGCCTCGTCCTGGAGCGCATCAGCGGCTCGCACACCGTCGCTGGTGGTGATAGCAGCCAGGCGCTTGATGGCGGCGTAGGAGACGTTCGGGCCCGTCGCCAACTGGCGGGCCCACGACAGTGCCGCATTCTCGAGTTCGTCGTCGTCCACCACGACGTTCACGATGCCCCACTTCTCGAGCAGCACAGGATCGTGGCGGCGAGCGAACATTGCGATCTCTTTGCCGCGGCTCGCGCCGGCTCGATCCACGACGCGTTGCACTCCGCCGAGCAACGGCATCAGGCCCAGGGTGGCTTCCACGAGCCCGAGCCGGGCCGAGGCCCCACAGATGATGAAGTCGCAGGCCAAGGCGACCTCGAATCCGCCACCGAGCGCGAGGCCGTGGACGGCGGCGATGGTGGGAAGTGGCACGCCCTCGAGTCGTTCGAGGACGGCGGCCGCGTCCTGGGAGCGGCCTTCTTCCGATCCGAACCCGTCGACGTCGGCTCCGGCCGAGAAGTGTTTCATGTCGCTGCGGAGCAGGATCGCGCGGCCACCGGCGTCTGCTGCGCTCTCGAAGGCCTGGATCAGCTGGTCGATGAAGGCGCCGTTGAGCAGGTTGTGCGGTGGCTTGGCCATCGTGACCACGGCGACGGCGCCGTCTATCTCGAGCCGGACATGGTCGGGCATGAGCCAAGTCTGCCCGACGCTGGCCGACCCTCGCAGAACTGGGAATTCTTGGCAAGTCCGTCGGGTGGAGCTAAGGGGAATTGAACCCCTGACCTCTTCCATGCCATGGAAGCGCTCTACCAACTGAGCTATAGCCCCGAGGCTCCACGACGATACCAGCGCGCTGCTCAGAACTGAGAGTGGATCGGAGGGGCGATCCGGCGCGCAAGCGGTGCACTGCGGGCATATCGTCGGGCACATGAGCATCCCCGTGGAGCCCGGCGACATCGGCAAACAGATGGAGCAGTTCGGCAACGCTGCATACGTGCTGACGGTGCGCGACGACGCGACGCCGCACATCGCCCACTTGGCGATGCGGCTCGACGGTGACGTGCTGCGGTGTGGTGCCAGCCGTTCGGCGGCGGCCAATGTGGCGCAGCGGCCGACGATCTCGGTGCTGTGGGCGCCGTTCGAGCCGGGCGGCTACTCGATGATCGTGGATGCGGTCGCGCACACGGTCGACGGGGCCGACGGGCTTGAACTGGAGTTGCGGCCGACGTCGGGCGTACTGCACCGGCCTGCGACGCCGGCCACGCCGGCTACGAACCCCAACTGCGGTTCAGACTGCGCTCCGCTCAGCACCTGAGCCAGCGGGGGCTAGCTCTTCAGGTCGTTGAAGATCGTCTCCCAGCGGGAGCGGTCGCCCTGGTAGGGGGCGTAGAAGCTGACCCGGTCCACCACGTCGTCGACGTAGAACGCCACCTGCTGCTTGGTCGCCTGGCGCGCCTTCTCCATGGCCTCTTCGGAATTGCCGGTCACGATGAACGACGGGCCCGAGATGGTGATCTCGCTGGGATCACGGCCGGCCCGCTCCGCACCCCGCTCGATCGCCGGGATCGTCTCCTCACGCAGGTATTTCTCGGTGGTGAAGCCGTGGCACAGGAAGATGTCACAGGTCTCGCCGGCCACCTCGGTCATGAGCGGGCCCACGCCGGCCAGCGCCAGCCGGGGCGCGCCGTACGGGTTCTCGCCGGGGTCGAAGAACGGTGTCATCAAGGTGTGCTCGTAGAAGTCGCCCCGGAAGTTCAGCTTCTCGCCGTTATTCCAGCAGTCCCAGATGGCCTTGATCGCCATGATCATCTCGCGCATGCGCGCAGCCGGCTTGGACCACTCCATCGAGAACCGCCGGGTGATGTGCGGGCGGATCTGGCTGCCGAGCCCCAGGATGAACCTGCCCTCCGACAGCAGCTGGATGTCGTTGGCGCTGTAGGCCAGCGACATCGGGTTACGGGCGAAACCCACCACGATGCTCGTGCCCAGCTCCACCGTGGAAGTGGCATGCGCCATGAGGGGCAGCATGGTGAAGGGGTCGTGGCTGGTTTCTGGCACCCACAGACCGTCGTACCCCAACGCTTCCTGATCCCGACTCGATTCGATGATCCCATCGAATCCGCTAGTGACTCCGAGGCCGCCGTCTACCTTCATGGCGGGGACGATAGTGGCTAGAGGTTTGCCAGCACCGACTCGGCCCGCTCGGCCAGCGACACGATGCTCTGCGGGAACTCGTGTACCTCAGGGGGAATCTCGGGGATCGCGCCGCCCACATAACGCGCATGGACGCCTTCGAGAATGCACGCCAGGCGCCAGCTCGCGAAGGCGAAGTGCCATTCGATGTTGCTGACGTCGCGGCCGGTCATCTCCGCGTAGGCATGGGTGAGCTGGTCGCGGGTCCAGAAGCCGTCGGCAGCGGTGGCGTCGTGCCCGAGCGGGTTGAAGCCGTCGTCGGGCTCGACCCAGTAGCCGAGCAGGAACCCCAGCTCTGCAACGGGGTCGCCCAGCGTGGAGATCTCCCAATCCAGCACGGCCGCCAGGTCTCCGTCGGTGGTTGAGAGGCAGTTGTCGAGGCGGTAGTCGCCGTGGACCAGCGTGGCTTCGGTCTGCGGCGGGATTGAGGCCACCAGCACGTCGTGGACGCGTTCGATGATCGGCAGGTCTCGCGAGGTCATGGCGTTGAACTGGCGGCGCCAAACGTGGAGCTGCCGAGCCACGTAGTCCTCCGGCCGGCCGAGGGTGGCGAGCCCGGTCGCCTCCAAGTCGGTGCTGTGGATGGCGGCGAGCACCCCTACCATCCGCCGGCTCAGCTCCCCACGGGCCTCGGGGGTCAGCGCCTCGGCATCGTCAAGCGAGCGCAACACGGTGCCGTCGACAAAGTCGGTCACATAGAAGTCGGCGCCGTTCACCTCGTCGTCGGTGCACAGGCCCACGACCGGGGGCGTGGGCACCTCGGTGGGCTCCAGCGATGACAGCAGGCGGTGCTCGCGCACCATGTCGTGCGCCCCGGCCAGCAGGTGCGCCAGCGGCGGGCGGCGCAGCACCCACCGGCGGCCGGCGGCGTCGCTGACGCGGTAGGTGAGGTTGGAGTGGCCGCCGGCGATGATCTCGAACTGCAACGGCGGGTTGAGCTCGACCCGTTCGGCCATCCACGCCGTGACCGGCAGCGGATCGATGCCGGCGACCGGACCGCTGGCATCGGAGGCTGCATCAGACACCGTCGTTCCCTCCTCTTGTCGACCCCACAGCGCTCCATCATGGCCGCGGCGATGCAGCGGTGCCCACCGCCAGCGCCAATACGCTTCGCCGGTGCTGTTCGTGACGATCTACACCACGCAGTTCCTCGTCACGGCCTCGATGGGCGTCATCTTCGCCTACCTGGCGGATCTGCAAGATCGATACGGCCTCTCCCACCTGGAGCTGGGCATGGTGGCCGCCGCCGGCTTCGTTGCCGGTTTGTTGGCGCAGTTGCTGCTCTCGCCGCTGGTCGACCGGGGCCATCACCGTCTCGTGGCATGGATCTCGGTGACGGCAGCGGTGTTCGGCGCTTTCGGCTTCGTGTTCGCAGAGGAAACATGGTCGCTCGTGACGAGCCGGGCCCTGGCCGGCCTGTCGTTCGGACTGTTCGGCCTAGTGGCTCGCAAGGCGCTGATTGGCCGCGACATCAGTGGCAGCGGCGCCAAGGTGGGCGGCCTGCTGTCGTGCGCAGTGGCCGGGTTCATCAGCGGTCCAGCGATCGGGGCGGCGCTCAGCGGCATCTCGTTCGAGGCCCCGTTCCTCCTCACCGGCACGCTGATGCTGTTGCTCGGACCGGTCGCAGCGGTGCTGATCTCGAAGTCGCCGATCGCTGCGGCTTCGGTGGATTACTCGGATCTCGGCAACCTGCTCCGCCGCCCTCGGGTTCAGGCGGCCATCTGCGTGCACGTCGGCATCTGGGGCCTGATCGGCATCTTTGACGCGACCGTCGACCGTTACCTCACCGACGTGGGATTGTCGTCGGGAGAGCTGGCTGTTGGGCTGCTCATCATCGGCATCCCGCTGATGGCGTTGCCGCCGTACACCGGTGCCCTGGCTGAACGCCTCGGCGGAGGTCGCGTCGGTGTCCCCGCGCTGCTGCTCTTCGTTCCGGCAGTGCTGCTGTATGGCTGGATCGGCGGACTGGCGAGCTTCATCGCCGTCGGCCTCGCCGAAGCGGTCACCGAGTCATATGGCGTGATGGGTGCCCAAGTGCTGGTGCTCGAGGCCACTGGTGCTGAGCAGGCGGCGATGGGGACCGGAGTGTTGGAAGCTGTCGGTCTGCTTGTCGCGGCCGGTGCTGCATTCGGCGGCCCGCCGCTGTACGGCCAGCTCGGGCCGCGTTGGCTGTTCGGCGGCTGGGCGGTGGCCTGCCTGATCCTCGCAGTGATTGCGATGCTGAGACTGAAAGCAGTGAAAATTCCACCAAAGGTAATCACACAGTCTCACTAGGGTCGCATTCATGCGGGCGCCGGGTCCAGGGCCCTCAGCACATGGGCGCTCCACCGATTGGCGTTCGGTCGCGGCAGAGGCAGCGGGTTTCGCACGGCGGGTCGGCGTGGTGCCGGTCTTGGCGCTGTTCGGCGCTGTCGGCGCGGTGGTCGCCGCAGGATTCCTGGTGGGGGTCCACCATGGCTCGCCCGAGCCCATCGAGCTGCCGCTCGCTGCGGACGAAGCACCGCTTCCTGTAGCGACGACGCAGCCGTCGCTGCTGAAGGTGCACCTTGCCGGCGCGGTGCGGCAGCCGGGGCTCTACGACGTCCCTGCCGGGTCGCGGGTTGGCGACCTGGTCGACACAGCTGGCGGGCTCCGAGCCGCCGCCGATGACGCAGCGGTCAACTTGGCAGAACGGCTGAGCGACGGGCAGCAGATCTACGTGCCGGTGGAGGGAGAGGTGCCTGCGGGCGACAGGTCGGGCTCAGATTCCGCCGGTCCGATCGACGTCAACACCGCCACGGCATCGCAGCTCGACGAGCTGCCGGGCATCGGCCCGTCACTGGCGGCGGCGATCATCGCCTACAGGACCGAGCACGGTCCGTTCGCGACCCTGGATGCACTCGAGCAGGTGCCCGGGATCGGGCCCTCCAAGCTGTCCCGGCTGCGACCCCATGCGACAGTCTGAGCTTCCGGCGCCGCGCCGGTTCGGAGGTCTCAGCGCTGTTGCCGACCGGTGGCTGGTCGCAGGTGCCATCGCCACCGCGGCCGGCGCGCTCTCGGCGCCCCCGGTGTCGTGGCGGGGGACGTGGTGGTGGGGTGCTGCTCTGGGTATCGGACTCGGTGCCGTGGGCATAGCGAGCCGTGCACGGGTGCTCATCCCGGCTGGCCTGGTGTTGCTTGCCGCAGCGGCCATGGGAGCGCAACTCTCCCAGCTCAGCGCGGTGACGGGAGGCGATTTCGAAGGCGAAGTGCAACTGGTCGGCGATCCCCGCTGGCGCTCCGGTGCCCTGGTTGTGCTGTTCAGCGCGACGATTGACGGCGCCCAACATCGGTGGGAGGGCAGGGCGCGGGGCCCCGCTGCATGGCAGCTGGAGGACGCGGCGATGGGGGAGCGCTGGCGCCTCGGCGTGACCGTCGAACCGGCTGAGCCCGCCGACCGTCCCTTCCTGTGGCCCCGGCATCTTGCCGGGACTGCCCAGATCCGTACGGCATATCGCGTCGACGGCGGTAGCGCGCCGTTCCGCATAGCGAACTCGTTGCGCGGGCTCGTGGAGGCGTCGGGCGAATCGCTGTCGCAGCGGGATGCTGCGCTGCTCGCCGGGTTCGTATACGGCGACGATCGGGGGCAGCTGCCGGAAGTCGTGCACGACTTCCGGGCGACATCGCTCACCCACCTGCTCGCCGTGTCGGGATCGAACGTGGCATTCGTGCTGCTGCTGTTCGCGCCCTTGCTGGCCGGGCTTCGACCTTGGGCCCGGCTGGTTGCCGTGGCCGCGCTGCTTGTTCAGTTCGCCGTGCTGACCAGGGGTGAGCCCTCGGTGCTGCGGGCGTGCGTGCTCGCAGCTCTGGCTGTCGGCGCGCACGCCGTCGGCAGGCGGGCATCGGCGACGCGGCTGCTGGCGTTGGCGATCATCGTGCTGCTGCTGGTCGACCCGCTGCTCGTCCGCTCGGTCGGCTTCCAGCTGTCGGTTGCCGCGACCGCCGCCATCGTGATTGGGGCCCGCCCCATTTCCCGCCTGCTGTGGGGGCCGCCATGGCTGCGCCTGGCGCTCGCCGCCACCCTGAGCGCCCAAGCGGGGGTGCTGCCTGTGCAGCTCGCGGTCTTCGGTTCGTTGCCGCTCGTGAGCATTCCCGCCAACGTGCTGGCAGGCCCGGTCGCAGGCCCGGCCATGGTCTGGGGCCTCGTCGGCGGCCTCACGGGCGGCCTCACCGGCGACGCAGTCGCATCGGTGCTGCACCTGCCGACCAAGCTGATGATGGGGTGGGTGGCGGGGGTAGCGCAATGGGGCGCATCGCTGGGCTGGCCGCAGATCGAGGTCGCTGAACTGACTGCTGGAGCTGCGGTTGTCGGATGCTGCGTGGCGGGGGGTTTCCTGCTGCGCAATCTCGGCGCGGTGGCTGGCAGCGCGGCGGTGGTGGCAGCCGGTGTCGGTGTCTGGATAGTGGCTGGCAGCCACCAGCAGCCGCTGCCCTTGGGGCCGCACCTCGCCGTGCCGCGCATCGATCCCGTGATCGTCGTGGTGGATCGCCCGGACCCGTCTCGCGCTCTGGGCCAGCTGGCAGCGGCAGGAATCGATCGCATCGACGTGCTCGTAGCGCGCTCGGCAAGCCGCTCAGGCCGCGAAGCAGTACGTGCAGTGCATGCCCGTCACGACATAGGTCAGGTCCTCGCGCCGGCGGGCCTCGGCGGCCGGGTCACCTATGAGGCCGTGACCGAGCCCGTCCGCGTCGCCGGCCTCACCGTCGAGCCCGCGGCAGATCGCTTGCATGTCTCGACCGAAGTAGCGTCGAACGAGTGGCAGGCGGCACGGTTCGGCTGATCAGCGGGGCCGACGAGATACTCACCGCCGAAGCGGTGCTGGCTGCTGTGGCCGAGCTCGTGGGCGATGCCGACCGGGCAGAGGTGCTCGACGAGTTCTCGGGCGACGAGTACGTGCTGGCCGATGTCGTCATCTCGGCTTCGACGCCGCCGATGCTGGCAACCCATCGGGTGGTGGTGGCCCGTGGGCTCAGCCGATTCGGCACCGCCGACGTGGCTGTGCTGATCGCATGGCTGGACGATCCCTGCCCGACCACCGACCTCGTGCTCGAGTGGGACTCGGGCCGAGTGCCTCGCCAGCTTGCCGAGGCCGTCGAGACCGCCGGGGGCCACCGGGTCGCATCCGACGTGCCCGGCGGGGCGCGCAATCGCCGGACATGGCTCGAAGAACGTCTCGCGGAGGCGCCGGTCCAGCTCGATGCGCGCGCCCGCGCCAGCGTCGCCGATCACTTCGGCAACGAGCTCAGCCGTCTCGGCGCAGTGCTCGAAACCCTTGGGGCCGTCTTCGGCGAAGGGGCACGGCTGAGCTTCGACGACGTGCAGCCCTACTTGGGCGCCGAGGGCGACGTTCCGCCGTGGGAGCTGACTGATGCCATCGACAAGGGAAACGTCGGTGCCGCCCTCGCGGTGCTGCAGCGCATGTGGGGTGCGGGCCGGCACCCCTTGGCCGTGACGGCCACGGTCGCCAACCACATCACTCGGATGGCCCGCCTGGACGGCGCCGGTGCCGCGAATGAGAAGGAAGCCGCTGCCGTGCTCGGCCTGCGCGGCTCCACGTTTCCGGCCCGCAAGGCAATGGATGGATGCCGACGGCGGGGCAGCGACGGGATTGCCCGAGCTGTCGAGCTGCTCGCAGCGGCCGACATGGACATGCGCGGACGGTCCGGACTCGACGCTCGCTGCGTTGCCGAGATCCTCTGTGCGCGGCTCGCCGCCGGTGCCCGCTGACTGCCGGCTCAGCCGCTTGCTTCCCGCTCTTGTTCGCTGCGCTCACGGGCCGCTCGGGCCACGGCTTCGCCTGCCGGCTCAGCCTCTGGATGCCGAGCGAGTGATCAGACGCGACTTGCGCCGGCCCGCCTCGTTCCGGTGGATGACACCTTTGGCAGCGGCCTTGTCGAGCCGCTTCTGAGCGAGACGGATGAGCTCGTCGGTGGGCTCGCCCGCCTCGGCCGCTGCCATCACCGCCTTCTCGCGCGTCCGCAGTTCTGAGCGCACGGCACGATTGCGCACCCGCCGCGCCTCGTTCTGACGATTGCGCTTGATCTGGCTCTTGATGTTGGCCACGAAGGCATGCTCTCCGTCTCGAAACCGGCCTCGCAGGGTACCGTGCGGCCTGCGATGCCCCACGTGCAACAACGGGAAGGCTCACCCATCGGCGGCGCCGGAACCGGATCGATTCGGAACTTCTCGATCATCGCCCACATCGACCACGGGAAGTCCACGCTGTCGGACCGGATCCTGGAGTTGACCGGTGCTGTGGAAGAGCGCTCGATGCGCGCCCAGTACCTCGATTCGATGGAGCTCGAGCGCGAGCGCGGCATCACCATCAAGGCCCAGAACGTCCGGGTGAGCTGGCGGGGCCACACCTTGCATCTCATCGACACGCCTGGACATGTCGACTTCGGCTACGAGGTCAGCCGGTCGCTCGCGGCATGCGAAGGCGTGGTGCTGCTCGTCGATGCAGCGCAGGGCATTGAGGCGCAGACGCTGGCGAACTGCTACCTGGCCCTCGAGTCGGATCTCGCCATCGTCCCGGTGCTCAACAAGATCGATCTTCCCGCGGCTGAGCCAGACCTGTACGCATCGGAGATCGAGCGGGTGCTGGGCATCGACTCGAGCGAGGTGCTGGCTATCTCGGCCAAGACCGGCGAGGGCGTAGAAGCGCTGCTCGATGCGATCATCGAGCGGATCCCCCCGCCGGGCGGCGATCCGCACGCCTCGCTCCAGGCGCTGATCTTCGATTCCCACTTCGACCAGTACCGCGGCGTCGTCTCCTCGGTCCGAGTCATGAACGGCCGGCTGTGCGCCGGCGACCGGTTGAGCTTCATGCACGCCGGCGGCCTGCACCTGTCTGAAGAGGTGGGCCTGCGCCTGCCTGCGGTGACGCCGACCGACGCGCTGGGCCCCGGCGAGGTGGGGTATCTCATCGCCGGCATCAAGGACGTGGCAGAAGCTCGCTCGGGCGAGACGGTGACCTCGGCGGCTGCCCCGGCGGATGCACCGCTGGCCGGCTACGACGACCCGAAGCCGATGGTCTTCTGCGGCCTGTACCCCGTCGACGGCGACGAGTACCCCGATCTGCGTGAGGCACTGGCGAAGCTGAGGCTCAACGACGCCTCGGTGACGTTCGAGCCCGAGACATCAGGTGCGCTGGGGTTCGGTTTCCGCTGCGGCTTTCTCGGCCTGCTGCACATGGAGATCGTTCGTGAGCGGCTCGAGCGCGAGTTCGGGCTCTCGCTGATCGCGACCGCGCCCTCTGTGGCCTACCGGGTGCGCACCGACGACGATGAGGAGCTGCAGGTCGACAACCCGTCTGACCTGCCGCCGGCCGGTCAGATCGCCGAGATCTCAGAGCCGATGCTCACGGTGTCGGTGCTGACGCCGAGCACCTACACAGGAGCTGTCATGGACTTGTGCCAGTCGCGCCGGGGCACGATGACCTCCATGGACTACCTGTCGCCCGAACGCGTGGAGCTGCGCTACGAGCTGCCGCTGGCAGAGGTCGTGACCGACTTCTTCGACCAGCTCAAGAGCCGTACCCAGGGATACGCCAGCCTTGACTACGACCACGCGGGCTACCGCGCCGAGCGCCTGGTGCGGGTGGACATCTTGCTCAATAGCGAACCGGTGGATGCGTTCTCGGCTATCTGCCACCGTGACGGCGCCTATCCCTACGGCAAGGCCATTACGGCGAAGCTGGCCGAGCTCATCCCGCGCCAGCTCTTCGACGTGCCGATCCAGGCCGCCATCGGTGGGCGCATCATCGCCCGCGAGACGGTCAAGGCCAAGCGGAAGGATGTGCTGTCGAAGTGCTACGGCGGTGACATAACCCGCAAGCGCAAGCTGCTGGAGCGTCAGAAGGAAGGCAAGAAGCGGATGAAGGCGATCGGGCGTGTCGAGGTGCCTAACGAGGCGTTCGTTTCCGCGCTGCGCCTCGACCAGTGAGTTGCGCCGGCCCGAAGCTGGCCTGAAGGGGGTCGGTAGCATCGGGTTATTGCGGGTACGGCCTGCGGAGGAGTGATGGACGAGCGCAGAGCCACGGTGCTGCAGGCGGTAGTCGAGAACTTCATCGAGAGCGCGCAGCCGGTCGGATCGGCCGCGGTGCTCGAGTTGACCCGTCTTGATGTGTCGCCCGCGACCGTCCGCAATGATCTCGCAGCGCTGGAGGCCGGCGGCTACTTGATGCAGCCGCACACCAGCGCAGGTCGGGTACCGACTGAGGCGGGCTACCGGTACTTCGTGGACGGTCTAGGGCCGGGCTCGCTCGACAACACCGAGGTCCGGCAGGTGCGGGCGTTCTTCGCTCACGCCCAGGGGCAGATCGAGGAGCTGCTCGCCGACACGAGCCGGCTGCTGTCGGACCTGACCGAGTACGCGGCGATGGTGGTCGCCCCCCGGCACGATCGAGACAGCATCCGGTCTGCCCAGCTGGTGGACCTCGGAGGCGGCCGGCTGCTCGTGGTGCTGGTGATGTCGTCGGGCGTCGTGGAGCGCACTTACGTCGACGTGTACAACAACCGGGAACTGGCCGACGCAGCTCAAGGGCCGACCGCAGGAGCAGCCTCCGCGATCCTGGCCGAAGCGCTCGTAGGGCGCACCCGATCGCAGCCGCCGACCGTCCCCGAGACCGGCGATGCAGCGACCGATGCGCTGGTGGCGGCGGCGCTGGCCGCGCTGGCCGACGACCAATCGCACCCCGGCGAGCTCTATGTGGGCGGGACGGCCAAGATCACCGAGCAGTTCGAGGCCGTGTCGTCGCTTCGTTCGGTGCTGTCGGTGCTGGAGGAGCAGCTGATGGTGGTGACGCTGCTGCGCAGCCTTGTCGACCGCGGCCTCAGCGTGGCCATCGGGTCCGAGACGGGGATGAAGCCGCTGGCGGACTGCTCGGTGGTGGTCGCGCCCTACGAGGTCGACGGCCGCACGGTCGGCAGCGTGGGGCTGCTGGGCCCGACCCGGATGGACTATTCGAAGGCGCTGGCGGCGGTGCACACGGTGAGCCGGCGGCTGTCGGCCTCGCTCGGCGACGGCGACGTCGCGCATGCTCTCGGCGACGGCGACGTCGCGCAGGCACCCGTGGGCATCTCGCCATCGGTCCCGCAATAGACCTGCCACAGATGCCTGCCGACTACTACGAGCTGCTTGAGGTGAGCCGTGATGTCAGCGAGGGCGACCTCAAGCGCGCCTACCGGCAAAAGGCTCGGGAGCACCACCCTGATGCGAACCCGGGCGACGGCGAGGCCGAGGCCCGCTTCAAGGAGATCAGCGAGGCGTATGCCGTGCTCTCCGACCCTGAAGCACGGGCCCGCTACGACCGCTTCGGGCATGAGGGCTTGCGTGGCGGGATGGGCGGCCCGGCATTCGACTTCGATCTCAGCGACATCTTCGAGTCGTTCTTCGGGGGGAACCCCTTCGGCGGCGGTCGATCCCGCCGAGCTTCGGGCCCGCCGCGCGGCGACGATCACGAGACGGTGGTCGATCTCGATTTTGCCGAGGCCGTCTTCGGCGTCGACCGGCCGATCGACGTGCGGACGCTGGTGTCGTGTGACGACTGCGGCGGTTCGGGTGCCGCGGAGGGCACGTCGCCGACGGTGTGCAGCGTCTGCGGGGGCGCGGGGCAGGTTCGCCAGGTGCGCCAGAGCCTGCTGGGCCAGATGGTCACCACTGCGCCGTGCGGCCAGTGCCGCGGGACCGGCATGGAGATTATTGACCCGTGCGGATCCTGCCGGGGGGAAGGCCGCCGAGCCGAGCATGTCTCGCTCGTCGTGCGGGTGCCGCCCGGCGTCGACTCCGGTGCCACGCTTCGCCTGAGCGGCCGAGGATCGGTGGGACCCCGCGGCGGGCCCGCAGGCGATCTGTACGTGCACCTGCGCGTCGCCGAATCCGATGTATTCGTACGGCAGGGCGAGAGCCTCGTGGCCGAGCTGCCGGTGACGATGCTGCAAGCTGCCCTGGGGGCAAAGGTGACGTTCGAGACGCTGGACGGACCACGGGAACTGGCGGTGAGAGCCGGCACCCAGCCGAACGACACCATCCGGTTGAACGGGCTCGGCGTGCCGCGCGCCAACGGGCGTGGGCGCGGTGACCTGCATGTGGTGGTCCGTGTGGACATCCCGAAGAAGCTCTCGAAATCCGAGGTTGCCAAGCTGAGAGAAGTCGCCAGCGAACGTGGCGAACAGGTGGACGGGATCGTTGTTGATCGGCCCGCGACGGCCGAGTCGCACGATCGTGAACATGCACGTGACGAAGCTCGCGCTGAGCGATCCAAGGCTCGGGGCGGCACTGAAGCCCGGCAACGGCGCATGCGTCGCAGCAAGGGCTGAGATGCCCGCCGACAGCGCTTCTCTCAACGCACTGGTGGGGGAGCGGCTGCGGGCGGTGCGCAAACGGCGGCGCATGACGCTGGCGCAGGTCGAGGAGGCCTCCGGCGGTGAATTTCGAACGTCGGTGCTGGGGGCCTATGAGCGTGGCGAGCGGGGGTTGGCCGCGCATCGGCTGCTGCGCTTGGCGGAGCTCTACCGCGTGTCGCCCGCCGAGCTGCTGCCTGACGGCGATCAGAACAGCGACCGGGACCATGCGGTATCGCAGCGCTACCCGCCCGATTCAGTGTTGTGACCGGTTGTGACTGACAAAGGCAGCGCATCGCGCGCATTCGGCGTCTATTGCCATATCCCGTTCTGCACGCACCGCTGCGATTACTGCGCGTTTGCCACTTGGACCGATCGCAGCCACCTCATCGGCGACTACATGGCGAGCTGCCGCCGGCAGGCCCAGGAGCTGGCGGCCGGCATGCCACCAGTGACTTCGGTGTTCTTCGGCGGAGGCACGCCGAACTTGGTGCAGCCTTCGTTGCTCGGTGATGTGCTGGAGGAGCTGCCCCTGGCACAGGACGCTGAGATCACAGTGGAGTGCAACCCGGACCTCGTCACGCCAGAACAGATGCAGGCATACCAGGCCTTCGGCGTGAACCGCATCAGCCTCGGCGTGCAGTCTGCAGTTCCCCATGTGCTCGACGCGCTGGGCCGTCGCCATGACCCGCCGATGGTGGCTGCGGGGGTAGACGCAGTCCGCGATGCCGGCATCGGGCAGCTCAACCTGGACCTGATCTACGGCTCGCTGGCCGAATCGCTTCCCGACTGGAAGCAGACGCTGGTTGAAGCCGTCGATCTCGAGCCCGACCACCTGAGCGTGTACGGCCTGACACCCGAGCCTGGAACGCCGCTCGGCGACGACCCATCGCGACATCCCGACGAAGACGAGATGGCCGACAAGTACCTGCTCGCCGATGAGCTGCTTGCCCAAGCGGGCTACGAGATCTACGAGATCTCCAACTGGGCTCGGCCCGGTGCGCAATGCCGGCACAACCTGCTGTATTGGCGGCAAGGCTCCTACGCGGGTATCGGCTGCGCCGCGCACAGCCATCGCGACGGCCGCCGCTACTGGAGCGTCCGCACGCCCGAGCGGTTCATTGCGGCGATCTCAGCCGGCACCTCACCCATGGCAGGCAGCGAGAAGCTGGGGCCCGACGAGCGCCGCGTCGAGGCATTGCAGCTTGCGCTGCGCACGTCGGCCGGTGTTCCTGCCGACGCAGTGCCTGGCGACGTGAAGCACTTGCTGGAACCTGGCGCCGGGGGCCGGCTCAAGCTGACCGCGCGAGGGCGTCTGCTCGCCAACGAAGTGGCCGTGCGGCTCGGTCTGCCCTCCGAGCATTAGCGGACCTAGCCGGAGAGCCGGACACGACCGACCGCCTCCGCGGCGACGGGCCGGCTCGCTTGCCCACTGACGTTCCCGATCAAGCCGATGACTCGCCGTGCCGAGCCTTTCACCGACACCCGTACGGCCGCCGGGCCAGCGGCGCTGATTGCCACCGATATGGATCCGGGCTCGAACACCGCCGACAACCGCTCCTGCGCCGTCCGCTGGCTCCACAGCTCCAACCGTCGGAGCCGGGAGGGCGAGAGGCGGTAGGACCCGTGATGGCGAAGCGAGGACTCGTCGAGGGCAAGCGAGACGAGGTCGTTCGCGAGCGAGGATGCTGCTGCTTGTGCCTCGCGCTGCGCCAG
Source organism: Candidatus Poriferisodalis multihospitum (assembly GCF_028283155.1). Taxonomy (NCBI): domain Bacteria; kingdom Bacillati; phylum Actinomycetota; class Acidimicrobiia; order Acidimicrobiales; family Candidatus Poriferisodalaceae; genus Candidatus Poriferisodalis; species Candidatus Poriferisodalis multihospitum. The sequence goes on from NZ_JAPYOK010000087.1 coordinate 35,041, forward strand.
GAAGGCGGCAGTGCTGTCGACGGCGACGCTCGCCAGCAGTGCCACGATCAGCACACCGGCGGGAACGAGCAGCAGCGCCGAGCCGCGTTCACTGCCCACAGAGAGCGCGACCACTGAGGCCATGCCGGAAGGGATCGACGAACTCGCTGGCGCGGGCGCTGGCAGTCACCGGCGACCACCGGCCGCCGAGCAGCGCCAAGCGAGGTACCTCCCGGGTGGCCTCGAAGGTCACCCGCTCGCAGCGGCGCAACCGGACGGCGCCGACCGGCTGAACCGATGCCGAGCCACTCGGCCGGTAGCCCGACATTGCCTGCATGCCAGCGACGACGGAGGCGTCGGCGGCATCGCCGAAGCGAGGCCCGCGATGCTCGACGAATGTCCGGGCTGCCTCCCGCGCGCCGGCGACAGCAGCGATCTTGGCATCCAGCGCTGCCCAAGCCTGCGCGAACACCAGCGTGCCCCCGACGAAAACCAGTATGACGAACGGCAGCACTTCGGCCCCGACGACGCCCGACGCGTCACGGCGGATGCGTCTGGCGGCGACGCGCCTCACGACGAGCCGGCGAAGCGAGCCAGCTCGCGCCGCACCTCGAACCGGCGCTCGACAGTCTGCAGGCCGATCAGCGCAGAGGCATCGATGAGCACCGACGGCGGCCTCGCCGTCAACTCGAGCGCGACGACTTCATCGGTGGAGCTCCAGCGGAGCCGCTCGATGTCCACTGCAGGACCGACGGCCGAGCGCAGCCATCGCTCAGCATCGGCGATTGCCGCCGGGCTGCCACCGCCGAACGCTGCCCGGCGTGTTGCATCGTGGCCGACTGCCGTGAGAACCGAGGTGCTGTAGAAGTACACGGCAGCTTGGACAGCCAGCGTGAGAAAGATCAGGAACGCCAAAACGGCCCACGGCAGAGCGACGAGGCCGGCACCGCGATCATCGCGGCACGGCTTCGCGTGCAGAGGGGTCACTTGCCGATCTTCGCGATCTCAGAATTCGTCGTTTCCTCGGCGTTCTCCCAGAGCGTCTTGAAGCCGACCCACATGAGGGCGCCAAGCGAGGCGATGATCAGCACGGCGATCGCCGCCGAGATCACTCCCTCGCCGCGCTCATTGCGTCTGGGCTCGTTGTGTCGTCCCTGCCGTGGCCCCTTCTGGGCCGTACCTGCAGCGGCAAGCGCGGCGGCACACGCCGCGCTGAGCGCAGCCGCTATCGGAGCGGTGTACATGAGGCTGTCGTACATGGGTTGTCCTTTCATTGCCGGCTCATAGCGCCGCATACCCGCTGAGGGCATCGCTGAACGGGATCGCGAGCAGGACGCACCCGGGCACCAGCGCCGCGACGGTGACGGGAATCCACACCTGCTCGCTTCGACGCTCGATGCGGGCGATGAGGCGCCGGTGCGCCTCCATGCGCGCCGAACGGGCCTCGTCTGACACCAGCGCAGCGACATCGGTCGCGTCCTCGTGCAGGGTGAGCACGCCGACGAATCTGCGGATCTCCGCCGAACCGGCATCGTCCGCCCACTCGGCCAGCGCCACCTCGACTGCAGCGCCACCGGCGACGCGGGCGCCGACACGTTCCAGTCCCTCGGCGCAGATGCCGTGCCCGCGCCGGGCAACGGCATCCAGTGCGCTGGTGAGCGACATGCCGCTCGCGAGCAGCATGCCGGTCTGCTCGGCGACGATCGGCAGCTCTTCGGTGATCTGCGTTTGCCGCGATGCCATCGACCTCCCGAGAAGATGCTCGGATGCGCCGTAGACGGCGGCAGCCACTCCAAGCGCCCCGGCCAGTCCAAGCAGCGGTCGTGCGCCGATGGCAGCGAGCGCTGTGCCCGAAGCGGCGAGGGCTGTGATTGCGCCGCCGATCTGCCGTGAGCGGAACTCGAATGGGGACCGGGCAATGCCCGCTGCGCGCAGCCGGACAGCGAGTTCGGCATCGGCATTCGCCAGCGAGGCGATGCGCTGCACGAGCGAGGCTGCAGTGATCACCGCGGGAATACCCGCTGCCGCACAGGGATCGCCATGATCCGCCCAGCCCATAGCCAGCAGGCGGCTACAGCGAGCACGCTGAACGCCACGAGCAGCTGACCGTCAGCCGACTCGTAGGCCTGCCGACCGCGCCCGATGCTCAGGCCGATCAGGGCCATGAACGCGGGTACCGACGCGACGAAGCTGCGTGCGAACCGGGCCCCGGCCTGCTTGGCCCGGGCATCGGAGCGAGCGGCAGCCTCGGCTTGGGCCGCCTCGGCCAGCGCCCGCAGTCGAGCATCGATCCGCACCCCGCCGACCTGGTGTGCGGCCAGCAGCGTCTCGCAGATCGCGTCTGCGGTCGGATCCGCGAGCGACGCCTTGAGAACCCGCAGCGCAGCCTCGAAATCCGTGCCCAATGACCACGTGCGCGCCGCCTCGGAGAACGCCGGCCGCATGCAGTCGGGAGCGTGCTTGCCCGCGGCGAACAGTGCGGCCGGGATCGACTGACCCTGGTGAGCCACCAGCACCCGGATCTCCGCTAGCAGTCGAGGCCACGCTCGCCAGGAGTCCGCAGCGCGGCGACGGCGGCGTTGTGTCGCTGCGCACGGGGGAATCGCTGCAGCGAGCAAGGCGACGAGCGCGGGTGCTGCCACGCCGCCGAACAGCGTCCAGGCGCCGATCCATCCGACGACGGCCGCGCCAACGCCGGCCGGCACGCTGTGCAGCAGGGGTACCGAAGTCGGGGGAGCTGTCGATGCTGACCGATGCGCTGATGCACGTCGCCACGCGGCGCTGGTGGCCGAGTCGCCGCCGGGGGTTGACAACAGCCACACGCCCGCAGCGCCGGCGGCAATGAATGCCAAGGCGGTCACGCCGGCGCACCCACCCCACCCTCGCAGGGCGGGGGCATCTCCATTCCGGCGGCGGCGAGCCGTGACGTCACCCGCCGGGAGACGTGAGCGGTTCGTTCCGGCGGCTGGCCGTGGCGTGCCGGCGCGTAGAGCGGCGTGGTGTCGAACGAGATGCTGCCGTCGCCTTCGGGCTCCTCGACCGCTACGACCTCAGTGACCTCCACACCGGCCGGACCGCGCCAGAGGTGCACCACGATGTCGATCGATTCGGTCACGAGCTGGCTGATCGCCGCCGCGGGCATCTCACCCACATCAGGAGCGAGCTGGCACATGAGCCGCAGCCGGCCGAGCGCCTGGCGTGCGGATCCTGCGTGGATGGTGGCGTAGCCGGTGACCCCACTGGAGAGCGTCAGCAGCAAGGGCACCGCCTCGCGGTCTCGCACCTCGCCCACGATGGCCACATCCGGCGCCATTCTCAGGAAGCCGGCCACCAGGCGCCGCAAGTCCACGGGAGCTCGCTCGGTCCGGCCCGGCCGGGTCTGCATTCCGGCGACGTTGGGTAGTGGGATGTCGAGTTCGAACACTTCCTCGGCGGTGACCACCCGCAGGCGCGGGTCGAGTTCGGCAGCGCAGCATCCCAACAGCGTCGTCTTGCCGCTGCCAGGTGCGCCTGCGATCAGAATCGACAGGCGGGCACGCACAGCACAGCGCAGGAACTCGGCGATCTCGCCGGTCAGCGTCCCGACCGCCGTCAGCTCGCTCAGGCTTGAGAATGCGATCCCGGTGAACTTGCGGATGTTGAAGATGAGGTGACCGCCGCGGCCGATGTCGGGATGGACGATGTGCAGGCGGGCGCCATTGTCGAGCTGCGCGTCCTGCAGTCCCTCGCTGGGATCCAGCTTGCGGTGGGATGCCGTCGCGTCGTCGATGATTCTCGTCAGCGTGCGCCGGACGTGCTCGTCATCGTGGAACGACTCGTCGTGCTGACCGCTCGGACCGTGGTGGCGCTTGACGAAGATCTCATGCGGCGCATTGACCATGAGCTCCCAGACATCGGCATCGGCCAGCGGCGCTTCAAGCGGTCCGTAACCGAGCAGGTTGCGCACGACCCGGTCGGCAAGGGCGTCGGCGTCGTCGATCGCATGGCTGTGAACGCCGCTCTTGAAGTCGAGGTTCCAGCGACGGATCTCCTCGTGGGCGAGCCCGGTGACTGCCCGATCCGCGCCTGGCGCACGCGGGTCCAGGCCGCTGTGACGGGCGCGCTCCGAAACCGACCGTTCGATCTCGGCGAGGGTTGCCGGATCGGTCATGTCGCCGCCTTTGGAGAAGTCCCCCAGGGCCGGATCAATGTGATGGCACCCGCATCGGCGGCTGCGGCAACCGAGACGGCGGCCGAGCGGTCGTGCACCTGCAGGGTGACGGTGACTGTGCCCGACGGTTGTTCTGTACCGGCGTCGTCGTCGACGTCGAGCACGAGGGCGTCGGCCGCTACTAGACCGGGCGTGTCCGGATCGGCACCATCGGCGAGGTTGCGATCGGTGACGGCGACGTCGACTCGTTCGCCGGCCGCGATCAGCCCGTTGAGGGCTGCGGGGCGATCGAGCTCGACCGCGACGGCATAGCCCGCGTCTCGACCAGCAGTTGATCGGCGCGAGCCGATGTCACCCCGCGTCAGCAGTTCCCCGGCATGAACGGCTTCGAGCACCACGCTGCCCACCACGTCGCTGCCGTCGCCCTCGCCGAAGACCGTCGCTTCGATCTCGGCCGGCAAGCGGATGGAGACCAAGGCAACATCTGCCGCTTCGATCACCTTGCCCGGAGCGAGCCGCGCCCGAGCGACCACGTAACTGGTCTCGGGCGCAGCCGCTGAGTGCTCGAACGCCCACCACAATCCCAGCGCTGCAGCACTGCACAAGATCCCACCCGCGATGACGCGTGGGCGAAGCGATGACCGGCCAGCACCGCTGGGGCGCCTTGCTGCAGATGCAGGCGGCGGAGCCCGATGATCGGTTGGCGACAGCGGATCTACGGGCACGCCGCAGACTTAATCATGTATGCGTGAAGTCACCAAATAATTATCAAAATTTCAGCAAACTGACTCAGTAGGTCGCATAAATACGGCGGTACAGCGCGTAATATCAATGATTGATGTTGAGATGCACGTTGGCCGCCGGCTCGCGCACTAGCGTTTGCCTGCAGGGATCGATCACATCCCTCGAGCGCCAACAGCCGACCGACTGCGAGGTGCGAGATGGCTGAGGAGCCGACCGAATCAGGCGACGACGGTGCAGCAGGCGAAGAACAGCACCAGGTTCCCTACGAAGAGATCATCTGGCTGTCCACGCTGAGGGCCGCAGACCGCATGGGCATCACCACCCGCACGCTGTACCGCTTCATCGACCGGGGTGACCTGCCGGCGTACCGGTTCGGGCGTGTCATCCGGTTGCGACTGAGCGATGTGGACACATTCATCGAGGAATGCAGGGTCGAGCCGGGGAGCCTCGAGCATCTCTATCCCGAAGCCCGCCCAGACGATCCCGACGAAGAAGCCGGGTAGGTCGACGGCGCTTGAACGACGAGGGCACTTCACCCGCTGACGCCGGCGCGCCAGGGGGCCTGTGGAGCACCGTCAGCCCGGGCTTCGGCGCGTACCCCGATTGGCGCGCCGCCGCGAATCGGCGGCACTGGCCCGGGGGCCTCGCCCTGCTGTTCGTTCTCGGGCTTGGCGGCGCGCTCGCGTTGCTCGCGGTGTCCCAGCTTGCGGCGAGAACCGGCTATGAGCACACACTGCCGAACGAACTGCTCGAACTGCCCGTCGTCAGGCAATTCCTTGTCGTCGCGCTGCAGGCCCCCGTGGTCGAGGAGCTTGTTTTCCGGCTGTCGCTGACCGCCCGCCTGCACCTAGGAGCGCTCGCGATCGGCGGGGCACTCGGACTCCTGTTCTTTACGGGAGGCGACGGTCCTGTCATGGTCGTCACAGCCCTCTTCGCTCTCATCGTGTTGCTGTCAGGTGCCCTGTGGATCCAATCGCTCGTCGCCGGGGTGGCGCGGCCCGAAGCCGGCGCCGAGTCCGGGGCGGGGCTCTCGACATGGCGCGACCGCGTTGCTCGATGGTGGGCGGCCCACCCGCGCTGGCCGGTGTGGTGCTCGATCGCCGCGTTCGGCATCGTGCACCTTGCCAACTACGACGTGACCTGGTCCTTCGCGACGGTTGTCGTGGCACCCCTGGTGGTGAGCCCACAGATCTGGTTGGGGCTCATGTTCACCATCGCGCGGGTGCGGTACGGCTGGTGGGCGGGCCTGGTGCTGCATGCATTCCACAACCTCGCGATCTGGAGCGTGACCAGCGCCGTTAGCTGAACGGAAAACCCCAAGGCCACCGCGCGGCTCATCGGTACCCTTGCAGCCCGAGCGGGATTCCGGCATCAGTGAGCTTGCAGATCTTCGACACGATGACGCGGCGCAAGACCGCCTTCGTCCCGCGAACGCCGGGCGCGATCTCGATGTACGTCTGCGGACCGACGGTGTATGACGTGCCCCACCTCGGCCACGGCCGCACTGCGCTGACCTACGACGTCATCCGGCGCTACCTGGAGTGGTCTGGATATGAGGTGACGGTGGCATCGAACGTCACCGACATCGACGACAAGATCGTGGAGCGCGCCCGGCGCGATCAGCGCTCCGAGGCCGATGTCGCTGCCGAGTTCACAGCCGCATACGACGAGCAGATGGATCGGCTCGGCGTGCTGCCGCCTCACACGCGACCCCATGCCACGCACTTCATCTCGCAGATGATCGACGTGATCGCTGAGCTGCTCTCGCTCGGTGCCGCGTACGCCGTGCCGGGCAAGGGCGTGTACTTCGCAGTCGACGCTGCACCCGGATACGGCGCGTTGGCGGGCCGGAGCTTGGAACAGCTCAACGCAGATGCCGGTGCTCGGGTTGACGTCGACCCCGACAAGCGCTCGCCGCTGGATTTCGCGCTCTGGAAGGCCGCTCAGCCGGGCGAGCCGTGCTGGGAAACGCCGTGGGGGGAGGGCCGGCCCGGCTGGCACACCGAGTGCGTGGCGATGTCGCTCAGCGCGCTCGGGCCCGGCTTCGACATCCACGGCGGGGGAGACGACCTGATCTTTCCCCACCACCAGAACGAGTGCGCCCAGGTGACCGCCATGGGCGAAGCGTTTGCCCGCTACTGGGTGCACAGCGCCATGGTGAACGTCGGCAGCCAGAAGATGGCCAAGTCGTTGGGCAACTACACGCAGCTCGCCGACGCGATCGACGCAGTCGGCCCCCGCGCTGTGCGCTTGCTGGTGCTGCAGACCCACTACCGGCGCACCATGGAGATGGGGTCCGACTCGCTTGAAGCGGCCCGCAGCGCTGTCGGCCGGCTCGATGCCTTCGCCCGCCGGCTCGCCGCTGCGGGCATCCTCGCAGGCACCGACGCTGCAGTGCGGCGGCCTGACATCGAACGCGGGACGGTTCCCGACGTGGATGTCGAAGCCGTGGTGGCGTTCGCAGCGGCCATGGACGACGATTTCTCCACGCCCACAGCGCTCGACGTGATCTTCCGCCTTGTGCGCCGGGCGAATGCCTCACTCGACGGAGCAGCGCCGGCCGAGGCTTCCCGATCGGCGCGCACGGCACTGCACCTGCTCGGTGTGGTGGGGCTCACCTGCGGTGATGACGGCGGCGAAGATCATCGCGACGACGGGCTCGCCGATGCCGAGGTGGACGCACTGCTGGCACAGCGGGCCGCGGCGCGATCAGCTCGCGACTTCGACACCGCCGACCGCATCCGGGACGATCTGACCGCAGCAGGCATCGTCGTCTCCGACGGACCCGCGGGCGCTACCTGGCACCGCGCATGATCAGCCGGCTGCGGTTCGCTTCAGCCAGTCGTCGATGAGCCAGCCGGCGATTGACATCCCGCCGCGCGGGCACGGGGGCAGGCTGTCTGCGGTGTACCAGCCGGCTTCGACGATCTCTTCGGGGTCAATCTCGATCTCGCCGGCTAGCCATTCGCAGGTAAAGCCGCACATCAGCGAGTGTGGGAACGGCCACGGCTGGCTTCCGAAATAGCGGACGTTGCCAACCGTGATCTGGACTTCCTCGTAGACCTCCCGGGCCACGGCGTCCTCGAGGCTCTCACCGGGTTCGACAAAGCCGGCGAGGGCGCTGTAGAAGCGGCCGGGGAACTGCCGGCCCCAGGCGAGCAACACCTCGGGGCCGCGTTCGACGAGAACGATCATCGCGGGGCTGAGCCTCGGAAACGCCATGTGACCGCAGTTGCTGCAGACTCTCGCCCGATCTGATGCGTTGGTGTTCGTTGGGTTTCCGCAGCGTCCGCAATAGCGATGGGTTCGCTCGAACTCCACGATCTGTGCGGCGCGGCCAGCGATCTGCCAGTGCTCGTCGGGAATGCGGCCATAGAGCTTGCGCAGCGGCACGGGCTCCAGATCGCCCTCGTCCAGCGACGGCCCCTCGGCGGGATCCATGTCGACAGCCCAGACGCCGAGACCGTCGAGCACGCCGAGGAATGAGGCTGGCGGCGAACCGTCCCCGACGGGTGCCGTGGAGCTTGCGCACAGGCCGCTGCCCGGCTCAGTGAAGACCGTGCCTGAGCGGACGGGTATCCACACCCGCGATGTGTCGTCGAGGTCGTCAGGCGGCTGGGTCAGAACCGTGAACACTGGTCAAGTTGACCACACGGCGCCCACAGGCGCTGTGCTTGACGGTCCGGCGGCTAGAGCCGCCGCTGTCTTTGATCGTCCGCCGCTACAGGCGGCGGATCACCGTCACGACTTTGCCGTAGATGGTGACTTCGTCGGCGGGGCGGATGATCGGACTGTGGCTTTGATTTGCCGGTTCGAGGACGACGTTGTCGCCTTCGCGCCGGTAGCGCTTGACGGTGCCTTCGCCGCCATCGATGCCAGCGACGACGATGTCGCCGACTTCCGCTTCGGGCTGGTGGCGCGCCACCACGTAGTCGCGATCCCAGATGCCGACATCGATCATCGAATCGCCCCGCACTCGCAGCATGAAGAGCTCGCCGCTGCCCGTGAAGTCGGCTGGCAGCGGCAGCAGTTCCTCGACGTTCTGCTGAGCGAGCACGTCGGTGCCTGCCGCGACCTCTCCGATGAGCGCCACGTGACGGGCCGGTCGCCGCTCGCCTTTCACTCCTGTCTGCCAGTCGCAGTTGATGATGAGCGCCCTGGGCCGCGATGGGTCGCGCCGGATCCATCCGTCGGCTTCGAGCGTTCGCAGGTGGCGGTGCACGGTCGCAGGCGAGTTGAGGTTGACCTCGTTGCCGATCTCGCGCACGGACGGGGGGTAGCCGCGCTCGCGCTGCATCACGTCGATGAACTCGAGCATGGCGCGCTGGCGCTCATTGAGATGTGCTACCCGCTGGTCTGCGGCGCTGATTGTTGGCATGGTGAACCTCTCAGGTCGATCTCAGCATTCCCGGCATCTGTTGCCGTCCTGCCCTGGTGATCCCGTCGATGGAAGGAACTCTCGTTCCGGCCAGTACACTAACAACAAATGTTCCAAACAGCGCGCATTTGTTCGAATCGTCAGCTTCTCGAGCGCACCCAGCGCACGAAGAGCACATCATCGTGGGCGATCACCTGCTCTAGAGCGAATGCGCGGGGCGGAGCTGCCGGCGAACCCCCGATAGGCGCGGAGGCGATACGTGGGGCGTCGGTTCCTACAGCCAGCGGCGCGTGTGTCAAGTTCACCTCGTCCACGAGGTCGGCCGCCAGCAGACTGGCGTTGAGCGCCGGTCCTCCCTCGCAGAGCACGACGCGAGCTCCGAGCGATTCCAGGTGCCTCAAGGACGCATGCAGATCCACCGATTCGGCGCCCGCGCGTACAAGCTCCGCGCGGTCTGCTAGCCGCTCTGCGGCGTCGCAGTCTGCGCCGACGGTAGTCACCACCAGTGGCAACGGTGCTGACGGTGGATCCGGCGGCTGGCTGAACAGCGGCAAATCTGGGTCAACGCTGAGCGATCCGCTGACCACGGCAATGCGGGCCCCAGATCGCCGCGCCGGGCGGTATCGCTCGGCGTTTGCCGTGCGCGCACCGACCAGGATCGTGTCGGCCTGGGCGCGCAGCGCCCCAAACATCGTCTTGTCAGATTCGCTCGAGAGTCCCCCCGACAAGCCGTCGATCGCTGCGGCACCGTCAATGCTCGCAATCATGTTGAGCATCACCCAAGGACGATCGGCGTGCGGTGCGCGCTGCCGACCGGCGGCGTGCGCAGCGTTGATGGGCTCGGCGGGCAGCGGGTACAGCCGGTGCACGCGGCGAGTCTGCCACCCGTTGCCCCCAGCGAGCGTTGCCGTCGGCGATTATCCACAGCATCCGGCAGTTGTGCACAGGCAAGTCCCCATGAAGGCCTGTTCGTTGCCCCTTTCGTTCCACAGGGGAGCGGTCGTAGCGTGCGCCTGTCGCCGGCGGCGGCAAGGCTCGCAGGCGCGTCCCAGCGGGTCGACTGCGGTTTGCGACACTGGTGCAGGAGGTCAGCGGTAAGTGGCGATGACCGAGGAGCAGCGGGTGCGGGACGAGGGCTCCGAGCACCGGTCTGCTGGCGCGCCGTTGCGCCTGCAGCGGCATTTCACCGCTGACGGCGCTCATCCCTATGACACCGCGCGGTGGGAGCGCTTCGATGCGTCCATCACGAACGCGGTCGACGGGTCCGTTGCGTTCGCGCAGCCCGACGTCGAATTCCCCGCCGATTGGAGCCCCACGGCGGTCAACATCGTTGCTCAGAAGTACTTCCGCGGCCCCCTCGGCACGCCGGAGCGGGAGCAATCGCTGCGCCAAGTCATCGACCGCGTTGCGGGCACCATCACCCGGTGGGCGGCCAGCGACGGCTATTTCGCATCGCCGGACGAGGAAGCGACATTCTCCGCAGAGCTGGCCTGGCTGCTGATTCACCAGCGGGTGGCCTTCAACAGCCCGGTCTGGTTCAACATCGGCGTGAAGGATGTGCCCCAGCAGGCGTCGGCCTGCTTCATCCTTGCTGTCGACGACGAGATGGAATCGATCCTTGACTGGTACGTCACCGAGGGCCGGATCTTCAAGGGCGGCTCGGGCGCCGGAGTGAACCTGTCCACGCTGCGGGCATCGTGCGAGCTGCTGTCGGGCGGCGGCACGGCGAGCGGTCCGGTCAGCTTCATGCGTGGCGCCGACGCGTCGGCGGGCACGATCCGCAGCGGCGGCAAGACCCGGCGCGCCGCCAAGATGGTGCTGCTCGATGCCGATCATCCCGATGTCGAGGCCTTCGTGTGGTGCAAGGCACGGGAGGAGCGCAAGGCACGCGCCTTGGCGGCCGCCGGATTCGACATGGATGTCGACGGCGCCGACTCGTTCTCGGTGCAGTACCAGAATGCGAACAACTCGGTCCGGCTGTCCGACGAGTTCATGGAGGCGGTCGCGGCCGACGGCATTTGGAAGCTGCGGGCTCGCACGACCGGCGAGGTCACCACCGTCATGCGTGCACGGGATCTCCTCGGCCAGATTGCCCAAGCGGCCTGGGAATGCGCCGACCCTGGCGTGCAATTCTCCACCACCATCAACAGCTGGCACACGGCGCCCGCCCACGGCCCGATCAGCGCCAGCAACCCATGCAGTGAGTACGTCCACCTCGACAACTCGGCCTGCAACCTGGCGAGCGTGAACCTGCTGCCCTTTTTTGGGGACCATGCCGCCGGTCGTGATTTCGATATCGAGGGCTTCCGCCAGGCGGTGCGCATCACGTTCATCGCCCAGGACGTGCTGGTCAGCCACGCCGACTACCCGACGGAGCTGATCGGCGAGACATCACGGCGCTTCCGCCAGCTCGGGCTGGGCTTCACGAATCTGGGGGCGCTGCTGATGGCAGCGGGCGTTCCCTACGACTCTCCGCAGGCGAGGGCGCTCGCTGCATCGCTCACCGCGCTCATGTGCGGGGAGGCGTACGCCACGTCAACCGACCTGGCCGAACGGCTCGGGGCCTTCGATGGCTTCGGCGCGAACGCGGATGCGATGCACGGCGTTCTGGGCCGGCATAGCGACTTGCTGGACAGCATCGAAATGTGCCCAGACCCGGCCGGCGCCGTTGGGGGAATGGCGGTGCTGACCGACGACCTGCGTGCCGCTGCGCGTGCTCGCTGGCGCCATGCCATCTCGGGCTGCGAGTCTCATGGCGTTCGCAACTCTCAGGCCACGGTGATCGCCCCCACCGGAACGATCTCGTTCATGATGGACTGCGACACCACCGGGATCGAGCCCGATCTGGGCTTGGTGAAGCACAAGAAGCTGGTGGGCGGTGGCGATCTGCGCATCGTGAACTCGACGGTGCCTGTCGCCCTCAACCGGCTCGGCTACTCGCTCTCGGAGATCGCCGACATTGAGGCGCACATCCTCGCGACGGGCCACATCGCCGGCGCGCCGCACCTGGCGGATGCTCACCGGGCGGTATTCGCCTGCTCGATCGGCAGCGATGCCATCTCGCCGCAGGGCCACGTTGCGATGATGGCCGCCTGCCAGCCGTTCGTCTCGGGTGCGATCTCCAAGACCGTCAACCTGCCCGAGTCGGCATCCGCCGGCGACATCGAGGACCTCATCGTCGAATCGTGGCGGCTGGGGCTCAAGGCGGTGGCGATCTATCGCGATAACTGCAAGGTGAGCCAGCCCTTGTCGGTTGGGCCGGCGACGTCGTCGGCTGGTGCACCGGCCATGGACGCATCGGTCGAGGGGGTTGCGGCCTCCGCTGCCGTGCTGGGGGGAGCCGTGGTGCCGCCGCGCAACCGGCTGCCGCGCAGCCGCCGGTCACGCACGTTCTCGTTCCGGGTAACCGACTGCCACGGCTACATGACCGTCGGCGAGTACGACGACGGCCGGCCCGGCGAGATCTTCCTCACTGTGGCGAAGCAGGGTTCCACGCTGGCCGGGATCATGGACGCATTCGCCATCTCGGTCAGCCACGGCTTGCAGTACGGGGTGCCGCTGCGTTCCTACGTGGAGGCCTTCACCAACATGCGGTTCGAGCCTGCCGGGCTCACCGACGACCCAGAGCTCCGGATCGCCACCAGCATCGTCGACTACATCTTCCGCCGGCTGGCGCTCGAATACCTGTCGTTGGAAGAGCGCACAGAGCTTGGCGTGCTCAGCGTCGACGAGCGCACCGATCCGCCGTTGCCTGGGCTCGAGAGCGCATCGGTCGAGAGCGCGATCGGTGCCGAGCCCGCGCCAGATCCGCCGTCGCACCGCTCTGCGGTGTACGGGTACGCCGATGCGCCGCTGTGCATGACCTGCGGCGATCGGATGGTGCGCGCCGGCTCGTGCTTCGCCTGCCGCTCCTGCGGCGCAACCAGCGGCTGCGGCTGACGGTCGAGCTGGCGAGAGGCAGTCAGGCGCCTCGCTCGAGCGGGCAGCACCCCGGTGCGCAGCTGTCCGGGCGCGGCCCCAGCAGGCCGACCGCGGGCCGGTCGGCCCGCAGGCCTGCCGTCTCCTCCACGAGATCCACCAGTGCCTCCACGAACAATGGATGCGTGCCGACGGACCGAGCACGCACCATGGTGATGCCGGCGCGGGCGGCGGTGGCGCGCGCCTTGGTGTCGAGGTCGGCAAGCACTTCCATGTGGTCGGAGACGAAGCCGAGCGGCACGACAAGGGCGGTGCGGCAACCCGTCGAGCCGAGCTGGGCGAGACGGTCGCTGACGTCAGGTTCCAGCCAGGGCACGTGCGGCGGGCCGCTGCGCGACTGGTAGACGACCTCGATGTCACCGGTCAGTCCTGCCATGCCGGCGACGGCTTCGGCGGCGTCGCTGAGCTGTGCCTCGTAGTCGCACGACGCGGCCATCCGGTTCGGCACGCTGTGGGCCGTAAACAGGGTGCGCACATCGCTGGGCAGGCGAGCGCCGTCGAGTGCCTCCCGGATGCGCTCAGCGAGGGCGCCTGCGAATCCGGGGTGATTGCCATAGACGCGCACCCGCGAGAGGCGTGGCGCTCCGGGCACCTCGTCGGCAGCTCGTGCAAGGTCTTCGTGGTATTGGCGGCAGCCCGAATAGGAGCTGAATGCGGAGGTCACGATCACTGCCGCGTGGCGGCGGCCATCGCCGGCCATCTGACCGACGGTGTCACGCAGGAACGGGTGCCAGTTGCGATTGCCCCAGTAGCACGCCAATGGCGTACCCCGGCGAGCAAGTTCGCTCGACAGCGCCGCCAGCAATGAGCGATTCTGCTCGTTGATCGGGCTCACGCCGCCATGACGCAGGTACTGCTGGGAGACCTGAGCGAGCCGCTCTGCTGGAACGTCGCGTCCCCGAGTGACGTTCTGCAAGAACGGCATCACGTCGTCAGGACCTTCCGGCCCCCCGAACGACTGCAGCAGCACGGAGTCGATCGACTCGGGTCCGAGGGCTGCCTGGGCCGGTGCAGCCCGGAAGGACTGAACCGTCACCGGCCCGCGCTGTGCCGGCGTCGTGGCACGGGCGGCAGCCTCACCGGCGCCGACGGTGGCGAGGGGCACAGCGCGCGCACGCCCCGCAGCAACCAGCAGCGGCACCGACGACAACGCCACGGCCATCGCCACCACGATCGTGAATCGGTAGCCCACATCGTCGATCAGCAGCCCGGCCAACGGAGGTCCTGCGAGGCCGCCGATGCCCGCAGCGGTATACAGCGCGCCCAGCACGCCGCCGAGCCCGGCCAGCCCGAAGAGCTCCGCGGCGACGGCGGGAGACAGAGCGATGAATCCGCCGTAGCTGCTGCCCATCACCAGCGAGTAGATCACCAGCAGCGTGTAGTTGTCGCCGGCAAACAGCCAGATCAGGTAGCTGAACCCCATGACGGTGAACGAGATCTGGTACAGCCGCATGAGCGGCAGCACGGTGCCGAGTGCTCCGAGCGCCAGCCGTCCGAGCAGCGAGGCCAGCCCGATGATGCCGATGAGCCACTCACCGCCTGGCTTGCCCAGGTCTTCGAGGTAGTCCTTGATGAAGATGATCGGGACGAACAAGCTGGAACTCAGCAGCATCATCGACAGGTACAGCAGCGTGAAGCGCCGATTGTGCAGGAGCCGTCGGACTGAGGGCATCTCGCTCTGCGGTGCCTCCAGGGGTGGGCGCCGCGCGGCGAAGAGGGCCATCAGCAGCAGGCCCGTTGCCGCCACCGCGAGCACCTGATACGTGTCGCGCCAGCCGTAGCGTGCAATGAGCCATTGCGCTGTCGGCGCCCCCACGAACTGGCCGAGACCGATCCCCGCAACAGCCACGCCCAGTGCCGCGGCGCGATGCCGCTCGAACCACCCGCTCACAGCGGACACCATCGGCACATACGCGCACGCCACGGCGATTCCCACGCCCAGTGAGTACGTGGTGATCGCGAGCCAGAGCTCTTGGGCCAGACTGGTCGCCCACAACCCGGCACCGAGAGCCGCAGCGCCTGCGAGCAAGACACGACGGGGTCCGTAGCGATCGCCGAGCTGACCGGTGAGCACGCCGAGCACGAAGAATACGAAGGTCGGGATCGCGAAGAGCAGCGCGGCCAGGCCCGTCCCGATGCCGAACTCGATCCGGATGGAGTCGAGCACCACGCCGAAGCTGTACGAGACAGCGAACACGGCGAATGTCGCCAGTGCGGCCGACAGCGCGACGGCCCATCCGGCAGCGGAGTCCAGCCTCTGGCCTTCGACGGTTGGGCTCATCGCGCCGCTCCCGGCGGCTGGGAAGAAGTCCTGGCCATGGTGGGTTGGGGCTGCCCTTCCGCGCACGCATGCACCGCCAGTGCGGTCTCGGCGCGAGTGGGCACACTACTGCCGTACCGTTGCACCAGCAGGAGCCGACCCCACACGTGACCCAGAGCAGCGAGATGTTGACCCACACCGCCAACGTTCATGCCATCGGCGGCCGTGCCGTCAACGAACTGGTCGCCAGCGGTTCTGCCGCGGGCAGTCCCGACGTCATCGAGCGCCCCGAGACCCGTACGACCGAGGGCGATCACGACCGTTTCTCTCACTACGTCAACAAAACGGCGCTGACTCGCTCGGCCGTCAGCGGCGAAGCGGTCGTGGCGCTGTGCGGCAAGAAGTGGGTGCCGACGCGAGACGGCGAGCGCTACCCGGTGTGCCCGGCCTGCAAGGAGATCTATGCCGGCCTGCGTTCGTGACGCAAGAAATTGGACAATGGCAGATCGCGGGACGCGACTAGCCTTGCGACCATCGTGACCGAACCAACCGTCGGCAAGTCTGGTTGCCGTCTGCGCGCCGTCGACTCATGAGCGCTGCGCTGACGACTTACTGCGCCGGAGCCCAGTGACCGACACACAGGTCCGGATACACGTGCCGGGCAATCACCTCATGGTCGGGGTGCTGGGACATCGCGACGAGCACTTGCGGCTGGTGGCGGACCACTTCGCAGATGCCGACATTCATGTGCGCGGCAACGAGATCACCGTGGCGGGCCCCAGCGCAGCGCTCGTCGGGCAGGTCTTCGAGGAGATGGTGCACGTGCTCGAGGCCGGCCAGCGCATCGAACCCGAGACGCTCGACCGCGTCATCGACATGGTCGAGGCCGACGAGAGCCCGAGCGATGTGCTGTCCGCTCCGATCGTGCGTGCGCCCAACGGCAGGGTGGTACGGGCGAAGAGCGCCGGTCAGAAGCGCTACGTGGAGATGATCCGCTCCAACATCGTGACTTTCGCTGTCGGGCCGGCCGGCACCGGCAAGACATGGCTTGCGGTGGCGCTTGCCGTCGATGCACTGATGTCGAAGGCCGTGCGGCGCATCGTGCTCACCCGTCCGGCAGTGGAGGCGGGCGAACGGCTGGGCTTCCTGCCTGGGGATCTGATGGCCAAGATCGATCCGTACCTGGCCCCGCTGTATGACTCGCTGTACGACATGCTCGATGTGGAGACCGCCGCCAAACTGCTCGAGCGCAAGACGATCGACGTGGCGCCGCTGGCATTCATGCGCGGCCGCACGCTGAAC
The DNA here is from genome assembly GCF_028283155.1 of Candidatus Poriferisodalis multihospitum. Lineage (NCBI taxonomy): Bacteria > Bacillati > Actinomycetota > Acidimicrobiia > Acidimicrobiales > Candidatus Poriferisodalaceae > Candidatus Poriferisodalis > Candidatus Poriferisodalis multihospitum. The sequence continues at coordinate 51,832 of NZ_JAPYOK010000087.1, forward strand.
GACAGCTTCATCATCCTCGACGAGGCGCAGAACACCACACCCGAGCAGATGAAGATGTTCCTGACCCGCATCGGCTTCGGCTCCAAGGTGGTCGTGACCGGCGACCGCACGCAGATCGACGTGCCCGGCGGCAAGAGCGGGCTGATCGACGTGGAACAGGCGCTGGACGGCATTGGGGGGCTTGCGTTCGCTCGCCTCGGCAGGCGGGATATCACCCGGCATCGCATTGTCGGCGACATCGTGGCGGCATATGACCGGCGTGACGCGAAACGCAACGGCAGCGAGTGAACGAGTGGCTGGTGGCTGCACCGGCACCGACGGCGTGCTGATCGCAGATCGTCAGAACGACGTGCAGATCGATACCCGGCGCTACCGCGTGCTGGTGCGGCAGCTGCTGGAGGCCGAAGGTGTGCCGCCGGGCACCGAAACCGCTGTGACGTTCGTGGGCCGCGACGAGATGGCCGCGCTGAATGAAGCTCACATGGGTCATGCCGGGCCGACCGACGTGCTTGCCTTCCCGCTGGATCTTGTGCCGGGCCCGCGGACGCCGGCCGAGGCCAGCATTCGGCTGGCCGGCGACATCGTCGTGTGCCCGGCGGTCGCTGCAGTGAACGCGGAGGCAGGCAAGGGGTCTCGCCCGGGTCACGACGGCAGCGTCACCGCGGAAATCGATTTGCTCGTCGTGCACGGCGTGCTGCACTTGCTCGGCATGGATCACGCGGAGCCCGCCGGAGCCGCTGCCATGCGCGCCCGCGAGACTGAGCACTTGCGCAGCTTGTGGAGCCGTTCATGAACTGGGTGCTGGGCGCTGTCGCAGCGGCGATCCTGCTCGCGGCGGCCATGTTCCTGCGACTGGTCGAGGCGACATTCGTGCGTCTGGGCCGAGCCCGCGCTTCAGGCTTGGATGAATCCAACGGAAACAGCGAGCGTCACAACGGCGACCGCGACAATGGGCACCTGAGCGCCCCGCCGAAGGCCTCGCTGGAAGAGCTCGTGGAGGACCGCGAGGTGGTGCTGGGTCCGGTCTCGCTGCTGCGCGTGCTGGCCCAGGTGACGCTGGTGGGTGGTGTCACCTGGGTTGTCGCGAGCCGAACGGGCGCAGCGGGCATCGTGGCCGCCATTGCCGTGACGGCCGTCGTGCTGTTCAGCGTGACCGAGGCGATGCCCCGGCGCTGGGGGGTCGAGGCCAACGACCGCATGGCGCGAGTGCTCGCTCCAGTTGCTCGGGTGCTGAGTCGCACCGGACCGCTCGCTTGGGTGGCTCGGCTGCTGGCATTCCCCGCGAGAGCGGTGGGTCCTGCGGCGACACAGGGCGACAGCGGCGAGGTCACCGAAGACGAGCTGGTGGCACTGGCATCGGCTGCGGCGCAGGCCAGCCTGATCGAGGACAGCGAGGCCGAGCTGATCGGCCAGATCATGGAGCTCGGCGACACCATCGTGCGGGAGGTGATGGTGCCTCGCCCGGACATGGTCACCGCGAGCCTCGATGACAGCGTCGCTGATGCGCTGGAGAAAGTCATCGCCTCGGGCTTCACACGCCTGCCGGTGACCGCAGCCAGCGTCGACGACCTCCGAGGAATCGTGCTGGCGAAAGATCTCGTTGCGGCCTACCTGCACGGCCCCGCAATGGAGCGGCCAGGCTCGGACGGCGTGGCAACGTGTGCACAGGTGCTGCGGCCGGCCACCTTCGTGCCGGAGACCAAGCGAGTCAGCGACCTGATGCGCGAGATGCAGGAGTCCAAGTCTCACCTGGCTATCGCCGTGGACGAGTACGGGGGCGTGGCAGGGCTGGTCACCCTCGAGGACATCATCGAAGAACTCGTCGGGGAGATCGCCGACGAGTACGACGCCGACGAGGCGCTCGTCCGGGAAGTGGACGACGGCGCGTTTATGTTCTCGGGGCGGCTGCCCGCGTCACGGCTAGCCGAGGTGCTGGAGCTTCGACTGCCCGAGGGCGACTGGGACACGGTCGGCGGCTTGGTGCTCGACCGCATGGGCCACGTGCCCGAGACGGGCGAGACCACGGAACTCGACGGCTGGTGCCTGTCTGCACTTGAGGTGGAAGGCCGGCGCATCAACCTCGTCGGCGCCCGGCGAGGTGCCGATCCGGCGGGTTCCGGCTAGGCCCGGAGCGGGCGGTGCGCTCAGGCTTTGTGACCCTCGTGGGGCGCCCGAATGCAGGCAAGTCCACGCTGCTGAACTGCCTGGTGGGCAGCAAGATCAGCATCACCTCCGCCAGGCCCCAGACCACTCGGCTGCGTGTCATGGGCGTGCGGCACCTACCCGACGCGCAGATCGTCTTCGTCGACACGCCCGGCATCGCCAAGCCGGTCACGCCGCTGGGGGAGCGGCTCAACGAGACCGCCCGCACCGCCGTCGCCGAGCTGGAGCCGGTGGACGCGATCTGCATGGTGCTCGACGCCACAGCGCCGCTGGGCCGCGGCGACCGGCTCATCTGGGAGTCACTGCCGCCGGGCATCTCCACGGTGGTCGCAGTCACGAAGTGCGACCGGGCATCGAGGGCCCAAGTGCTGGACCAGCTGTCCGCCGCGGCGAAGTTCGACGCCGATGCGTACTTCCCCGTGTCGGGAGTGAGCGGCGAAGGCACGGATGCCCTGATCAACCACTTGGCGGCCGGACTGGGCGAGGGTCCTGCGTACTTTCCACCCGAGAGCATCACCGATCTGCCCGACGCGTGGCGCATCTCCGAGGCGGTGCGTGAGCAGTTGCTGGCGCGGCTGGGTGACGAACTTCCCTACAGCATCGCGGTCCGTGTCACCGAGTGGGAGCCCGACCGCATCCGTTGCGACATTGCCGTGGAGCGGCCCTCGCAGAAGGGCATCGTGATCGGCAAGGACGGGCGGATGCTGCGAGAGGTAGGCACCGCGGCACGCCGCGAGCTGGGCCTCGACGGTGTCTATCTGGAGCTGCGGGTTCGTGTGGAGCCGGACTGGCAGCGCACCCCCGACGCGGTCGCGCGCATGCTCGCTCCCGAGGCCCCCACGGAGCCTCACCACTGACAACCAGCACACCTCAGGTGGCGTGCTGGTTGCGGATGGAGCAGAGGAACTCGATTGCTTCGGCCTGATCGACGCTGCGGCGCATGGGCGGCAGCGGATCGAGCAGGCGCGACCGGTAACCGGCAGTGGCGAGCCGCGAGTCGAGCACCGCCACCACCCCGCGATCAGCCGTGGTGCGGATCAGCCGGCCCACTCCCTGGGCCAGCATGTCTGCCGCATTCGGCACGTCGACAGTCATGAAGGCATCGTTGCCTGCCGCCTCGCGTCGGGCTGCCGCGAGCGGCTCGTTGGGCCGGGTGAACGGGAGACGGTCAATCGCCAGCAGCGACAGGGCCGGCCCGGCCACGTCCACGCCCTGCCAGAAGCTCATCGTGCCGCACACCACCGTGGCGGGATCGTCACCGAGCGCGTCGAGCAGAGCGGCGTTCGACAGCTCGCCTCCCTGGCGCAACACCCGGATGTCACTGAGATGTTCAGCGAGCGCATCAGCGGTGTCATTGAGTGCGCGCCAGCTTGTGAACAGCGCCAGCGTGCGCCCGCCGACTGCGGCGACGAGCTCTGCCAGCTCGTCGACGGCTGCTGCCCGGTACGCATCTCTGGTGGGGGCGGGCAGGTGGCGGGCGCAGTACAGCAGCGCATTCGCCCGGTAGTCGAACGGGCTGTCCACTGCGAGATACGCGTGGTCGGCTGTGGGCACGCCGAGTCGGCCGGCGAAGTGCGGGCCGAGCGTAGCGCTGGTGAGCACGCACGCTTGGCGGCCCCACAGCCGGCTTGCGAGCAGGTCTCCCACGTCGAGCGGTGCCAAGCGCAGCCGGCCGCGACCTTCCACCAGGATGACCGTTCCCTGCGGGGGGTCCAGCGCGGCGCGCAGCGCAGTGAGCGACTCCGCTGCGATCCGCCCGACGCGCAGCCGTTCCAGATCGGCTGCGTCGTCGCCACCGGCCGACCGCAGTTCGGCGGCGAGATCGGCGACGCGACTGTCGGCGACTTCGAGCAGGCTGGCCAAGTCGCCGGTGATGGCTCCCAAGCGTGTATCGCGCAATGGTCCGAGTTCGTCGGCCAGGCGGTTCGACACATCGGCGACCGCATCAGCAGCCGTTCCCGCAGCGCCCACTGCCCGCGCTTCGGTGGCCAGCCGCGTGAAGCCAGCCGGCGTGATCTCCAGTCCGGCCACTTGGGTGACGACCGGCTCGAGCTGGTGGGCCTCGTCGAACACGACGGCGTCGTGCGGCCCGAATAGGTAGCCGTCGCCGAACAGGTCGATGCAGTAGAGGTGCTGGTTGGTCACCACGATCCCGGCCCGCGCCGAGCGGGCCCGGGCTTCTTCGGCGAAACAGCGGTGGCCCTCGGGGCAACGCTCGGCGCCGATGCACTCGGTGCTGGTCACCGACACCGATGACCAGACGCGCGCGTCGGGCGCGGTCGCCAGCTCCGAACGGTCGCCGGTGCGCGTTCGGGGCACCCACTCCTGGATCTCGGACAGCTGCCGCTGCCGGGCCAGCTCGGCATGCGTGGCCGGGCCGTCACCCAGGTCGAACTGCTGCTGGGCGTGCTCGTCGAAGCGGTGACGGCAGAGGTAGTTGTTGCGCCCCTTGAGCACTTCCCACCGGACAGGGCGCCCGAGCCGCTCGGCCATCCCCGCGGCCACGAGCGGCAGGTCCTTGCCGACGAGCTGGTCCTGCAGCGCCAGGGTCGCGGTGGCGATCACGACTCGCTTGCCCGCCGCCGCAGCGAGTGCAGCAGGTATCAGGTAGGCGAGCGACTTGCCCACGCCGGTGCCGGCCTGGCACAGCAGCGTGCCCCCGCCTGCCATCGCGTCATGCACTGCGGCTGCCATCTCGGCTTGGCCGTCTCGCTGCTCGCCGCCGCCGGGAAGTCCTGCGATCACCTCGACGAGTGCCGCAGCGGCGTCGTCGACGCCGGTGGCAGGGGCAAGGTCCCATGGCTCGTCGGACATCTGCCTCCATTCTGGACGGCGGGCGCAACGATCTGCGGCGGCGAGGGTTCTACCCTGCGCAGTGTGAACCGAGGTGCGGGAATCGATGTGTCGCGCCTGCCGACTCACGTGGCCTGCGTGATGGACGGCAACGGACGCTGGGCCCAGGCGCGCGGGCTGCCGCGGACCGAAGGTCATGCTGCCGGCGAGGAGGCCCTGATCGACACCGTCGAGGGCGCGGCCGAGATAGGTCTGCAGTGGCTCACCGTGTACGCGTTCAGCACAGAGAACTGGCGTCGCCCGCCGTCAGAGGTGCGTTTCCTCATGGGCTTCAACGAGTCATTGCTGGTGCGGCGCAGTCATGAGCTGCACGAGCAGAACGTGCGGATCCGCTTCGTCGGGCGGCCCGATGCCCGCATCCCGCGCCGGGTGCGGGCCCGCATCGACGAGGCCGTCGAGCTGACGGCGGCCAACACGGGCCTCACGTTCACGGTGGCGTTCAACTACGGCGGCAGGGCCGAGATCGTCGACGCTGCCGCCGGCTTGGTGCGCTCGGGTGTCCCCGCAGACGAGGTCGACGAGGCAGCGCTCGCCAAGCATCTCTACGACGCCGAGATGCCCGAGGTCGACCTCATGATCCGGACCTCTGGCGAGAACCGGCTGTCGAACTTCCTGCTGTGGCAGATGGCCTACAGCGAGCTGGTGTTCACCGACACGCTCTGGCCCGACTTCCGCCGGAGGGATCTGTTCGACGCCATCTGCATCTACCAGGCCCGTGACCGGCGTTTCGGCGGCCTGAACCGCTGAGGCCGCGCGCCACCAAGCTGCGCAGCAGTCACGGCGGCGCCCGCCGGCTCGAACGAATCTGGCACAGCGAATCCGACAGAGCGAAGGGGAAGTCCCCGCAAATGCAGTACCGGGACCGGGGGGTGGTGCTGCGCACCACCAAGCTCGGCGAGGCCGATCGGATCATCACGATCATCACCTCCGGGCACGGCAAGGTGCGCGCGGTGGCGAAGGGGGCGAGGCGTACTCGAAGCAGACTGGCCGGCCACGTCGAGCCGCTGCGGCATGTCGATCTGCAGCTCTACCGGGGACGCGGCGAGCTCGACATCGTGACGGGAGCGCTGACACTCGACCGCTGGCCGGCGCTGCGCTCGGATCTCGACCGGCTGGGCACGGCCATGACGCTCGCCGAGGCAGTGGATCAGTCGGTGCACGACCGGGGCGACGACCCCGTGCCGTACCAGATGCTCATCGGAGCGCTGGGCCGCCTGGACAGGGTCCATTCCGAGATACTGCTGCCCGCATTCCTGCTGCGATTGCTGGCACACGAGGGGACCGCGCCGATGCTCGGCGGGTGCGTGGTAGGCACCGACTGCAACGATGCGCCGATCGTGGCGTTCGACCCCGCCAGCGGCGGTGTGACCTGCGCCACCCACCGCCGAGGCCGCTCCCTGTCTGCCGAAGCGCTTGAGATGCTGCGCTCGATCATCGACGGGCGGGTGAATGCCGTGCTCGACATCGAGCCGTCCTCCCACACGCATGAGGCCGCGGCGGCCGTCACCCGCATGTGGGAGTACCACATGGACCGGCGCCTCCGAAGCGCCGACCTGCTCGGCTGAGCGACCGGTCAGCGCCGGTCCCGGATGGCACCGCCGGCGCCTCCGAAGCGCCGACCTGCTCAGCTAGCGGAAGAGGCGGGGGCGGCTGTCGGGGTTCTCGACGCTCTCGTGGAGCCGCTTGAAGCGCTTCTCCGCCCTTGTGTCGGCGGTCGAGCGCCACCACCTGCGGCCCTTCCAGAAGGCACCGGCGAACGCCAGCAGCGCCAGCCCCACCTGGGTGCGGGCCAAGCCGCCGCACAGCGGATGCTGGCTCTCGGGCGGCACATAGTCCTGCCCGGTGGCGAGTTCCTCCGCTCGGGCAACAGCGACTGCCGCCCGCACCTCGTCAAGGTCCACGTCGGGCGGGGCAAGACTCAGCAGCGGCATCGAGCAGGTCCATTGCACGTCATCTGCTCGGAGATCCTCATATGGCCCGTTCAACACCGGCAGGGGCAAGAACAGCACCATCATTCCGAGGAATGCACACAGGAAGACCACGGTGGTGTCGCGCAACCGCATAGCAGCGATCCTAATGAGCGGCGCGCGGCCGGTGAAGCTCCGCCCTTCGTTCCGGCGCCCCCGTGGACCCTCAGTACCCTTGCCGCCCGTGACGAGTACCGCCGGCGCCGAACCCGAGCAGCCGGGCCCTGATCCCGCGCTGTTCGACAAGATTGTCAATCTCTGCAAGCGCCGTGGCATCGTCTTCGGCTCCGCCGAGATCTATGGCGGCTTTCGCAGCGCGTACGACTACGGCCCGATCGGGGCGCAGCTCCTGCGCAATGTGAAGGACGCCTGGTGGCGCTCGATGGTGCAGATGCGCAGCGACGTGGTGGGTCTCGACGCGTCGATCCTGGGCCCGCCCCAGATATGGGAGGCATCGGGCCACCTCAAGAACTTCACCGACCCGCTGGTGGACTGCACCTATTGCAAGACCCGCCACCGCCAAGACCAGCTCGACGACCCGGACGTGTGCCCGAACTGCGGCCGGCGCGGCACGTTCACCGAGGCGCGGGCGTTCAACCTCATGTTCCGCACCCAGGCTGGGCCGGTGGAAGGCGCGGGCGCCGAGGTGTACCTGCGGCCCGAGACCGCCCAGGGCATGTTCGTCAACTTCAAGAACATCCTGGAGACCAGCCGCAAGCGGCCGCCGTTCGGCATCGCCCAGGTGGGCAAGTCGTTCCGCAACGAGATCACGCCGGGCAACTTCGTGTTCCGCACCCGTGAGTTCGAGCAGATGGAACTCGAGTTCTTCGTGCCGCCCGCCGACGCGCCGCAGTGGTACGAGTACTGGCTGGCCGAGCGGCTCCAGTGGTATGCCGACTTGGGAATCCCCGCCCACCAGCTGCGCCTGCGGGCCCATGAGGCCGACGAGCTCAGCCACTACTCCAGCGGCACTAGCGATGTCGAGTACCTGTTCCCGTGGGGCTGGGGCGAACTCGAGGGCATCGCCAACCGTGGCGATTACGACCTGCGCCAGCACGCCGAGCACTCGGGCCAGAAGCTGGAGTACTTCGACCAGGCCAGCGGCGAGCGGTACGTGCCGCACGTGATCGAGCCGGCTGCCGGGCCGCTGTGCGTCACCGTCGATTTCGAATCCGTCGACGACCGATGCGTGACCGTGCGAGACCGCGACACGATGGCTCAGGACCGGGTGCCGATCGACGCGCTGGTAGACCATCTCACCGGCCGCTTGGATCTCTGAGCGCCATGGCGGACGCTGAGACCGGACTGAGCGCTCGCCAGCAGCAGGCCGTGGCCGATCTCAGCTTCGACGAGCTGACAGCGGCCCTGCACCCGACATTTGCGGGCGATGCCGGTGCGGTGCTGACGACCGGCCTGGCGGCGTCGCCGGGAGCTGCCTCGGGGCTGGTGG
>NZ_JAPYOK010000088.1:0-52433 GCF_028283155.1 Candidatus Poriferisodalis multihospitum
CTCCGGGTTCGGCGTCTCCAAACACCGATCCCAGCAGGGCCTCGACCCCTACAAACAGACCCTCAACCCACCCTCAACCCACAAAACCGCGAAGGGCCACAAGATCTGGAACGTGCTATTCCTCATTGGCACTTTTGTCGTTCACGCGCGCGTGCTGCGCTCCATCGCGAGCGAACGGCCAGTGCTGCTACGTGAAGCCGTTGACTGCCTCACACTCGGTCAGCTCAGCTAGACCGTTGAACGCGGCCATTCAGAAACAGACACAATTTCTGCCTGACCACCCAGCCAGTGAGCGGCAGTCAGCCCGGCTCGATGCACTGTGAGCGCCCTGATGACCGGGGGATCGGTCGTCCGGTGTAATGAGTCAATTCAGCCAGCGAGGTGAGCGGTGACCGCCGCCACTACGGCTGCCGGTTGCTCGTAGGGGAGCATGTGGCCGGCGCCGTCGACCAGCTCGACGGTCGCGTCGGGCAGTGCCGCCTGCCACGCGTCGGCGTACGCAGGCGGGATCAGCCGGTCTTGGCGGCCCCACACCAGCAGCGTGGGCACCGTTACCCGGTAGGCCCGCTCGGAGAAGCGCCGGTTGGGGATCGGGAACAGGATCTTGCCGGCCATGCCCTGCTGGCGAGCACGCGCCACCATGAACCGCGTCAACGTCTCGTTGTCGGAGAAGTCGGCGCCGCCGGTCAGCACTTCCTCGCCCACGTTGGGATCAGCGAAGAGCACCTCGGCGAGCTGGTAGGGGAGCATCGCGAAGATGTCGGGAATCGGGTGGTCGCCCAGCCACATCCCCGCCGGGCACAGCAAGGCCATGCGAGCCACCGACTGAGGCGCCAGTGCCGCCATCTCCGCAGCGATCATGCCGCCCATCGAGTGACCCATCAGGTGCAGCTCGCCTGAGCCGGAGCCCGAGAGCAAACCCATCTCGGTGGCCACGTCCCAACCGTGCAGGGCAAAGTCCTGCATATCGGACAGGCAGTCTTCGTCGCCGTGCTCGCTCCAAGCGGGCCACACCGGTGCCACCACGCGCAGGCCGGCCGCGGCCAGGCCGTCGAGCACCGGCTCGCCCGGCAGCCAGCCGCCCGCGCCGTGCAATGCCAGCACGGTCGCCGTACCGGATGCATCAGCACCTGCAGGCTCGTAGACGCGCACCGGCGCGGTCACCGATCGCCGGGTCGTGATGACGACCTCTTCGAACGCCTGCGCAGGAGCAGTATCGGTTGCGCTCATGCCATCGTGCCCTTGGGCGCCTCGGGGTAGCGGCGGGCGTCGGCCATCGTGTCCTCGGGGCGCACTCGGTCGTCCATCGGCTTGCACCACCAGTCCTCCGCGTCGGAGAACTCGTCGCCCCAGATGCCGCGCAGGCCGGGCATGACCTTCTCAGCGAAGAGCTGGCTGGAGTAGCGGGTCTTCCAGTCGGGCATGTTGCCCATGTGCAGCAGGCAGAACACCGTGCCGACACGCAGTCGCTTGATCATGTCCTCCATGCGCTCGCGCACGGTGTCAGGCGAGCCGGCGATCACGTAACCGCCCTCGACCAGGTCCTTCCAGGTCAGCCGCTTGAACAGCTCCTGGTTCTCCTTGCGGAACTGGTCCAGCTTGCCCGCCTGGATCGTCTTGACCGTCCGGTAGCCGGGCGGGTCGGCGAAGCCCGGAAACACGTGCAGGCAGCGGTTGAAGAAGTACAGCATGTGCTCGCTGTACAGCTCTTCCGCCTCGGCGTCGGTGGCCGCCGTGCAGATGATCTGGGCAAACCCGGCACGGCCTGGCGACATGGACTTCTCCATCTCGCCGACCCGGTTCCAGTAGCCGTCCATCAGCGTCTGGCCCGCCAGGTACCCGTTGAAGCTGAGGTAGGAGTAGTTGTAGTCGTTCTTGAGACAGAAGTCCCACGTCTCGATTGAGCCGCCACCGGGGATGTAGATCGGCGGATGGGGCTGCTGGATGGGCTTGGGCCAGCAGTTCACGTAGCGCAGCTGGGTGTACTTGCCGTCGAAGGCGAACACCTCCGGATTGGTCCACGCCTCCATGATCAGATCGTGGGCCTCGTAGTACTTCTCGCGGGTCAGTGCCGGGATCTGCCCGTAGGTGAAGTTGGTGTCCATCGGGGTGCCCACCGGGAAACCGGCCACCAGCCGGCCGCCGCTGAGGCAGTCGAGCATGGCGAATTCCTCGGCCACCCGGTGCGGCGGGTTGTACAGAGCGATCGAATTGCCGATCACGCAGATGGCCGCCTGCGAGGTCCGCCGGGCGAGGCCGGCAGCGATGATGTTGGGGCTCGGCATGATGCCGTACCCGTTCTGGTGATGTTCGTTGACGCCGATGCCGTCGAAGCCGAGCTCGTCAGCGAACTCGAGCTGGTCCATGTACTCGTGGTAGACGCCGTTGGCGCGCTCGGGGTCGAACAGCGAGCCGTCGATGTCCACCCACACCGATCGGTGCTCGGTCTTGAAGTCGTCGGGCAGATCGGGCCATGGCATCAGGTTGAACCAGCAGAACTTCACGGTCATGTGAGGACTCCTTCGGGGGTTGGGCTCAGCCGCAGCAACGGTCGCGGCTACCGCCGGGTGACTTGGACGGGGAGGTGGGTGTAGCCGTGAATAAACGACGAGAGCGAGCGCTGGGGCTCGGCTTGGACTTCGATGCGCTCGAAGCGCGGCAGGATCTCCTCCCACAGCACCCGCAGCTGCAGCTCGGCCAGCCGGCTGCCGAGGCAGTAGTGGAAGCCGTAGCCGAACGAGAGGTGACTGGCGGCGTTGTGACGCTCGATGTCGAGGTCGTCGGCGTTGTCGCCGAAGATCTCCTCGTCTCGATTGGCCGAGACGTACCACATCAGGACCTGATCGTCCTTGCGGATCTGCTTGCCTCCGACCTCGCAGTCCTTCGTGGCGGTTCGCCGCATGTACGACAGCGGCGTCTGCCAGCGGATGATCTCCGGGACGAAGCCAGCGATGAGATCGGGGTTCGCGATGAGCTTGTCGTACTGATCGGGGTACCTGTTGAGCGCGTACACGCTGCCCGACATGGTGTTGCGTGTGGTGTCGTTGCCGCCCACGATCAGCAGGATCAGATTGCCGAGGTGGGCTGCGGCGGGAAGGTGGCTGGTGGCATCGCCGTGGACCAGCATCGAGATCATGTCGTTGCCGGGGTTGCTCCGCCGCTCTTCCCACAGCCGCTCGAAGTACGGGAGGCAGTCGGCGAACTCCTCGCGCCGCTGGGCGCTGGTCTCGACGATCCCGTCCGGACCGGGGATGGTGGTGACCAGGTCGGACCAGCGGGTGAGCTTGCGGCGGTCTTCCAGCGGGAAGTCGAACAGGGTTGCCAGCATCAGCGTGGTGAGCTCGACCGACACCGTGTCGACCCAGTCGAACGTCTCGCCCTCCGGCAGGGAGTCGAGCACCTTCGTCGCGCGTTCCCGGATGAGCGACTCGAGGTCTCGCAGGTTGGTCGGGGCCATCATCGGCTGGACAGTGCGGCGCTGGCGGCGGTGCTCGGGCGCGTCCATGGTGATGAAAGAGTTCAGCGGCGTCGTCGGCGGCAGATCAGTGTCTGTGGGCGGGCCGATGGTGATGCCGTGAGCCGAGCAGAACGTCTCGTCGTCGCTCTCCACCTCGCGGACGTCGGCCCATTTCGTGACTGACCAATAGCGTCCTGCGGATCCCAGCTCGTTGAGGTGAACGGGATCTTCCCGACGCAGCCGTGCGAAGTGATCGTGCCAGCGATCCTCGCGAAACAGATGAGGATTCAGCGGGTTGATCTCATCGATGGCGAGATCGGCGGCGGCTGGGACGCCCGCGCCGAAGTGCGCTTGCTCTCGGTCGGGACTCACCGCGTTGCCGGCCCGCCATTCCTCCCGTTCAGCCTCGGTTGCAACCGCCATGTCGGCTCCCTCGCCACTCTGTGCTCTGCGCAGGGCTGTGTTCCGGCCGTGTGACGCCGACCGGCCCGCCAACCTTAGGGCGACGGCTCGCGCGGCAGGCCGAGCACTCGCTCGCCGATGATGTTGCGCTGGATCTCGCTGGTGCCCCCGGCGATGCGCATTCCCGGCGCATACAGGAATGCCTCGGTTTCGTCCGAAGCGAGCATGGCCTCGGCGCCGCGCAGGCTGGCGCCGATGGCGACCTCGTCGTACCCGAGTTCGCTGTTTGCCAACTTGGCCACTGGCGCCATGAGCGGATCAGCGCCGTGCAGCTCCATCAGCGCCGCCAGCGCGTTTCCCCGGGCGTGCAGTTCAGCGAGCGACTGGCGACCCAGCGGCCCCGCATCGCCTGCCGCTTCGATCATCTCGGTGAGGCGTTTGCGGAGACTGATGACCCCGGACGAGCCGGCACCGCCGCGCTCGTCTTCCAGGACCGCCATGGCGACGCCCCAGCCGCCACCGCGCTCGCCGAGCAGTGCGTCGGCGGGCATAGCGACGTCGTCAAAGAAGACCTCGCAGAACTCGCTGTCGCCGGTCATCTGCTTGATGGGCCGCACCTCGATGCCCGGCAGCGTCATGTCGAGCAGGAAGAAGCTGATGCCGCGGTGCTTTGGGGCATCGGGCTCGGTGCGGGCCATCAAGATGCCGTACTCGGCGAACTGGGCGTTCGACGACCACACCTTCTGGCCGTTCAGCACAAAGTGGCTGCCGTCGGGCACCGCAGCGCTGGTGAGCCCGCCCAGGTCCGAGCCGTTCCCGGGCTCGCTGAACAGCTGACACCACAGCACCTCGCCCGTCAGGATCGGGCGCAGGAACTGCTCACGCTGGCGCTCGGTGCCGGTGCGCATGATGGCTTCGCCCGCCAGCACGATCCCCTGCAGGTTCAGGTAGGGGGCAACGCTTGCGCGTTCGCACTCCTCCATCCACACGCCGGTATGCGCCCGGGTCAGCCCGCGACCGCCGTATTCGGTCGGCCAATGCAGCCCGGCCCAGCCGTGGTCGTAGCAGTAGCGCTGCCAGACGCGGGCCTCTTCATGCAGCGCAGGCACCAGGATCGCGCCGTACGCAGGGCACGCCACGCCCGTTTCGACGGCTTCGCGCAGGAATGCAGCCGTCGTCGCTCTGAACGTCTCAAGATCGGCAGCCGTCGATGGGCCGGCGGATGTGTCAGTTGCCGCGTTCATGGCGCTCACCGTAGCCGTGGCTGTGCAACTGCGACCAAGATCGCCGGCTCGCCATTCGGGGTGCATGCGCAGTCGTAACATCGCTGCCATGGGCCAACTCGACCACACCGATCCAGCGCTGACCAACCAGACCATCGAGCTGTTGCAGCAGCTGATCCGCAATGCCTGTGTCAACGACGGGAGGGTCGAATCGGGCGAGGAGGTCCGCAACAGCGACCTGCTGGAGACGTACCTGGAAGGTCCTGGCGTCGACATGCAGAGCTTCGAGTCCGAGCCGGGCCGGAAGTCATTGGTGGCCCGCATCTCGGGCACGGACCCGTCGGCGCCCAAGCTGTGCCTGATGGGTCACACCGACGTGGTGCCGGTGAACGCCGACGGCTGGAGCCGCGATCCGTTCGGCGGCGAGCTGGTGGACGGCGAAGTGTGGGGACGCGGGGCGGTCGACATGCTCAACCTGACCTCGTCGATGGCGGTGGCGTTCCGTCACATCGTGCGCAGCGGCTACCGGCCGAAGGGCGATGTCATCTACTTCGGTGTCGCCGACGAGGAAGCGGGCGGCACTTACGGTGCCAAGTGGATGGCCGAGCACCACTGGGACGCCATCGAGTGCGACTACGTGCTCACCGAGTTCGGCGGCATGCCGAACCACACGCCCCAGGGCACCAAGATCACGCTCGCAGCAGGCGAGAAGGGGATCGGCTGGCGCCGGCTCACCGTGCGCGGCACACCCGGCCATGGCTCGATGCCGTTCGGCACCGACAACGCCCTCATCAAGGCGGCCGAGATCGTGCGCCGCATTGCCGAGTACCGCCCGGCGCCTCAGCTCACCGAGATGTGGCAGCACCATGTCTCAACGCTGAGAGTCGACGACGAAACCCGCGAGGCGCTGCTCGACCCGGCCCGCGTCTACGACGCCGTGGCCGGCATCGACTCACCGGGCCTCGCCCGCCATCTGCACGCATGCAGCCACACCACATTCAGCCCGAATGTCGTGGGCGGCGGCAACAAGACCAACATCATTCCTGACAAGGTGGAGATCGAGGTCGACATCCGCACCGCACCGGGCGACCCCGTCGAGGTGAATGAGCACCTGCGGGCGGCACTCGGCGAGCTGTTCGACGAGGTCGAGATCGAGCACCTCCACGACGATCCGGCCAGCTCCTCACCGACCAACACGCCGATGTGGCAGTTGCTGAGCGAGCTCGTCGCCAAGGCACACCCGGGCGCGCCGGTGATCCCGCAGCTGATCGTGGGCGCGACCGATGCCCGCTTCTTCCGTCTCATGGGCGCAGTGGCCTACGGGGCGGGCCTGTTCAGCAACCGGGTCAACTCCGACGACTTCATGCTGCGCTTCCATGGCAACGACGAGCGAGTCGACGTCGATTCGCTCGCACTCAGCACGCAGCTGTGGATTGACGTGATCCGCAATCTCGGCGACGTGGCGAACCGCTAGTCCCTGTCGCCGCCGCAGCGGTCACATGGATGCAGGCCGTTGCGCCTAGCCGGTGCAGGCCACCCGGGGCTCGATGTGGGGGAGCCGCCCGGCTCGCAGTGAGATCACCGCGCCCGCCTCGTCGACTTCCCACACCACGCGCTTGTCGATGTCAGGGGCGTCCACCGGCACGTACTGGATCGCTGAGAGTCCCGGACCGTCTTCGATCCTGTCGCCGAAGGCCTCGATGATCTCGCTCCGGGTGGAGCCGATGCCGTAACCCGAGATCGTCGTGATCGGACCGGCTTCGATGTCGACGCGCACGATCTCGGCATCGACGGCCAGGAACCGGACGCCTTCAGGACCGTTCTGGACCGTGTAGTAGCGGCAGGCGTCTGAGCCACCGGGAACGGCGATCATCAGGGAACCGGCGGCGGTCCGGGCGTCTTCGAGCGAGTGCCCGATCTGCACTGGCCCCAAGCCGGCGGTCGACAGCTTCGACTCCACCGTCACGTCGGGACCGGCCTCGTCCTCGGACATGTCATCGCCGGCCGCCGTCGTCGTGGGCACGGCCGTCACGACCGTGGTGGGCTCGTCGTCGGTGTCCGACATCATCGCGTCATCAGCGGCGGTGGTCGTGGTCGCGTCGGTGTCGTCGTCGCTCAGCAGGCCGCAGGCGCTGACCAGCATCGCAGCGGCCAGCGCTGCAGCAAGCACACGCCAGCGTGCGGTGCTGCCTCGCGGCTCAGCGTCTCGGCGGGAGTCGGGTCGGTGCACGGCAGTCGCCCTTCCAGTCACAGCTCTCTGGGGAGTCGGCATCCATTCGAGAGTACCGAAGCCAGCAGCGGGGCGTGGAGACACGCTGCGCGGAGACACGGCGGGGGAATCCCGGTGGGCGTAAGCTCACGCGACGGGTAGCTCACACGAACGGGAGCGCGCGATGTCCCACGACACAGTCATTCGAGGCGGCTTGGTGGTCGACGGCACCGGCAGCGATGCCAAGATCGCCGACGTTGCCATCGACGGCGAGAGGATCACCGCGGTAGGCGAGGTCACGGCGTCGGGGCGCACAGAGATCGACGGTGCCGGCAAGGTCGTCACGCCCGGATTCGTCGACATCCACACGCACCTCGACGCGCAGCTCGCCTGGGACCCCATCGGCTCGAGCTCGTGCTGGCACGGCGTGACCTCGGTCGTCATGGGCAACTGCGGGGTCACGTTCGCTCCGGTGAAGACTGAAGACATCGAGTACATCGCCGAGGTCATGGAGTCGGTCGAGGACATCCCGAAGCAGTCGATGATGCAGGGCCTCCCGTGGGACTGGCGTTCCTACGGCGAGTATCTGGCCTTCTTGGACGGCATGCCCAAAGGCCTCAATGTCGGCGGCATGGTCGGGCATGTCGCCGTCCGCTGGCACACGATGGGCCCCGACAGCCTCGACGAGCGACCTGCATCGCAGTCGGAGATCGCAGCGATGTGCGAACTGGTGGACGAGGCGATGGGGTCGGGCGCGTTGGGCTTCTCGACGTCGCGCACCTTGCTCCATCGCACGCCCGACGGACGCCCGATCCCGGGCACCTTCGCCGACGACAACGAGCTGTACGCCTTCGGCGACGTGCTCGGCCGCCACGGCCGCGGCGTGTTCGAGTCGGCGCCTCGCTTCGAGGCTGCCGGGCCGGACTTCGCCGGAGGCCGCCACGAGATCGAGGTGCTCGGCGAGATCACGCGGCGCAGCGGCCGGCCCAGCACATTCGGCTTGGTGTATTCGGCTCGCAAGCCCGAGATGAGCGACCTCGTGCTCGGCTACGTCAGCGAGCAGAACGCCACCGGCGCGAACCTGCGACCGCAGACCACCTGCCGTGCCATCGGCGTCGTGCTCGGAATCCAGCACCGCACGCCGTGGGACCGGGCGGGCGACACGTGGCGTTCGCTGCGCGACCTTGACGTGGCCGGTCGCCTCGAGGCGATCCGCGATCCTGCGACCCGTGCGGCCTTGGTGGCCGAAGCCAACTCGTCGGACAAGAACTCGACCGGCATGGCGAACTCGCTCGTTGACCTGAGCCGCCTGTACCTGCTCGATGCGGTCAACCCGAACTACCGGATCGGGCCCGACGGCACGCTCGAGGCGCAGGCTGCGGCAGTCGGCGTCTCGCCGGTGGAGCTGTTCCTGGATGCCACCGATCGCTCCGACGGCACCGTGATGCTGAGCCTTCCCGTGCTCAACCAGGATTTCGATGCGATTGAGCGGATGCTCAGCCACGACGCCATCGTGATGGGCCTCGCCGACGCGGGCGCCCACGTCGGCCAGATCATGGACTCCAGCCAGCCCACCTTCTTCCTGAGCCACTGGGTGCGCGACAACGGGTTCTTCTCGCTGCCCGAGGGCATTCGCCGGATCACCTCTGACACGGCCGACTTGTTCGGGCTGGTCGACCGGGGCCGGCTCGAAGCCGGCCGGTTCGCCGACATCAACGTCATCGACGTCGACGGCCTGTCGCTGTCTGGTCCTGAGTACGTGTACGACTTCCCGGGCGGCGCGGGCCGCTACATCCAGCGTGGCGACGGCTATGACGCCACGCTGGTGAACGGGCAGGTGTTCATGCGCGACGGCGAGCACACCGGCGCACTCGCCGGCCGCATCCTGCGTTCAACAGACTGACTGGCCGGAGCTGCTAGTAACAGATGCCATAGCAGCGGAGGCGGCAGGAGACTCGGCGACGTTGCGACCTGCTGGATCGCTGGTCGCAGAGGGTTCTGCCGCCTCCGCTGCGGGCGCACCCGTGGCGGGTAGCGTCGCTGGCTCATGTCTTCTGCACCTGCAATGAACATCAACACCGATGCGATCTGGCGTGTCACCCTCGACACGTCCAAGGGCCGCATCGTCATGGACCTCGACCCCCAGCTCGCCCCGGTGACGGTGAACAACTTCGTCAACCTGGCACAGGACGGCTACTACACGGGGCTGACCTTCCACCGAGTCGTGCCCGACTTCGTCATCCAGGGCGGTTGCCCGGAGGGATCTGGCCGTGGCGGCCCGGGGTACCGATTCGCTGACGAGCCTGTGAAGGGCGACTACGCGCTCGGTGCCGTGGCCATGGCCAATGCGGGGCCAGACACCAATGGCAGCCAGTTCTTCATCTGCATCGACGACTGCCGCGCCAAGCTGCAGCCTGCCTACAACCTGTTCGGCTGCGTCACCGAGGGAATGGACGTGGCGCTTGCCATCGCCGTCGGCGACACGATGGACACTGTCACCGTCGAAGAGATGCCTCGCAACTAGCGCGAGTAGCGTGGCCGCGACGGTGTCTGCACCGATGCGACCAGACGCGTCGGCACAAGCACCGATGCGCTTGGCGCATTGGAATCAACAAGGAGGACCCCGATGAGCGGCCAGACCAATGACACAGTGCTGTACGAGGTTGACGACGGCGTGGCGGTTGTCACGCTGAACCGTCCGGAACGCCTCAACGCCTGGACGGGCGAGCTGGGCGCCGGCTACTTCGACGCCCTGGATCAGGCCGCCGCCGACCCTGACGTTCGAGCCATCGTCGTGACCGGGGCAGGTCGGGGATTCTGCGCCGGGGCCGACATGGACAACCTGCAGGGAATCAGCAGCGGGCAAGGCGAAGGCTCCGATGAGGCCCCGCCCCGCCTGCGTAACGAGCGTCACGACTACGCCCTGTCCATCCCCAAGCCGGTGGTGGCAGCGATCAACGGGGCATGCGCCGGACTGGGCTTCGTGCACGCCATGATGTGCGATGTCCGATTCGCGGCCCAGGGCGCCAAGTTCACGAGTGCATTCGTGCGCCGCGGCCTCATTGCCGAACACGGCGTCTCATGGATGCTGCCCCGCGTCGTCGGTCCGTCGAATGCGCTCGACATCCTCATGTCGGGCCGCGTCTTCCTGGCCGACGAGGCCAAGGAGATGGGAGTGGTCAGCAGGGTCTTCGCGCCCGACGAGTTGCTCGACGAGGCAATCAGCTATGCGGGTGATCTGGGGCGTTTCAGCGCTCCGTGGTCAATGGCCCAGATCAAGCGCCAGGTATGGGGACAGCTCGATGAGGCACGGAGCGACGCCTTGGAGGAGTCCAACGCGCTTATGCGGGAATCGCTCACACGACCGGACTTCAAGGAAGGCGTCCAGAGCTTCGTGGAGCAGCGCGACCCCAACTTCGAGCCGGTCTCGGCTGCTTCTGATTGATCTGGGTCTGAGTCATCTGGGAGCTGATCGACTCCCTGAGCACATGGTTCTGGCGCCTGCCGGGGCGGTGACACGACAGTGAACGACACGCTCGTCGCGTTCGCGGTCCTCGCCTGGCTGGCATACCTCGCCAGCCGGCTGCTGGCACGCCACCACCTGCCCGAGCTGGTCGCATTCCTCATAGTCGGCGCCCTGCTCGGCCCCTCGGGGCCGCCGGCAATCAACCTGATCGACGAGCCCTCCCTGATCGCGCTGCGTCCGGTCACGGAGGTGGCGCTGGCCGTGCTCATGTTCGTGATCGGTGAGCGCGTCTCGGTGCGGGCGCTGCGCGCCGCCCGTTGGACGCTGACCACTGGTGTGGTCCAATTTGCCCTGAGCGCAGTCGCGGTCTTCTGGGTGACCAGCAGGCTGGGAGCTGACCGCCCTGTGGCGCTGGTGCTGGGAGCGCTCGCGGGAGCGGGTGCCCCGATGACGATCGCACACATCGTGAGCTCAGTGCGCGCCCGCGGCAGTTATCCCACCGGCATCGTGGGCACCCACGCGGTGTCCGATGCGCTGGCCACCACCACGTTCGCGGCAGTCCTGCCCATTGCCGTGGTGCTCTCCGACGAGGCTGCCGATGTCGGCGGTGCCGTGCTCGATTTCGTGCAGCTCGGCATCGGCGGCGCGGTGCTGGGACTGCTCGGGGGCTGGTTCATCTCGCGTCTCGGGTTCCAGATCGAGACCTCCGGTGAGCTCCTGCTGTTTGTGCTGGTGCACATCGTGATCGGGTGGACCATCGCCGGCTGGTTGGACATCTCCCTTCCGCTGGCTGCGCTGGTTGCCGGCGCCACGGCGGCGACGGTGTCGCCGCAGGCGTTCTCGGTGCGACTGTTCCGGACGATCAAGACGATCGAGCAGCCGCTGTACCTCCTGTTCTTCGCGCTGGCCGGCGCCTCGATCCACCTCTCCGACGTGCCCAAGGTGGGTCTGGTGGGTGTCGCGTACATCGTTGTGCGCGTCGCAGCCAAGATCGTCGGAGGTCTCGGCGGAGGATTGGTGGGGGGCCTGGGCTGGCGGAGATCGTTGCGACTGGGGGTCAATCTGACGCCGCAGGCCGGCGTTGCCGTGGGCCTGGCGGTCATCGCGTCGGAGCGGCTCGGCGACCCGGGCGCAGAGGCCGCCACGGTGGTGCTGGGCGCCGTCGTGCTGTTCGAGCTGGTCGGGCCGCTGCTGGTTGCCCGGGATCTGCGCGGCTGGTCGTCTTCTGAAGACGAGAACGGCGCCGCCCCCGAGGAGTTCGAGTTGCCCCATCGTGTGCTGGTAGCGGCGCCGGTCCCGGTGGAGCTGCCCGAATGGCTGATCGATCAAGCGGCGCGATGGCGGTCGTCGCTGGTCGTGCTGATGCCGGGGGAGCGTGACGAGCCGCACGCTGTCAAGATCGGCGAGCTCTGCGGCAGCCGCGATGTCGACTTCGAGTTCCGCTCGCTGCGCAACGAGAGCTTCACTGGTGCGGTGGTGCGCTCGCGCAGCCAGCATCACGCTGACTTGGTGGTGCTGTTCTCCCAGCGTCCGCCCACAGGCGCCTCACGCTTGGTCCTGCTGCCTTCGGAACGGATCGCCCGGCAGCTCCCTGTGCCGGTGCTGAACTTCCCGCTGAGTCCCGACATCGTTGATGAGGCCGATGAGGCCCCGCGGCAACGACGGCTGCCGTGGCAAGGCACAGGCCGCGGCGAGTGAGTGCGCCGCAGGCAGACGGCGGCCCGGCGGGGGAATCACTGGTCGCGGCCGTCCGCGATATCGCTACCGAAGCCGGCGCGCTCACGCTGCGATGGTTCGGCCGGCGCGATCTCGGCGTCACTTGGAAGCGCGACGGCACCGAGGTGACCGAAGCCGACCGGGCGGCAGAGCGCCTCGTCCGCGACCGGATCGCCGAGCTGTTTCCCGACGACGCGATCTTCGGCGAGGAAGAGGGCGGCTCGATCCGGCCCGACGGCCGGACATGGATCGTCGACCCCATCGACGGGACGAGGGGCTTTGTGCGGGGCGTCCCCCTGTACGCGACGCTCGTCGCGCTCGTGGATCCTCACGGACCGTTGGTGGGAGTCATCGACCTGCCGGTGCTCGGGCAGACGCTCGCCGCCGGCAGGGGTTCGGGCTGCTGGCTCGACGACCACCGCTGCTCGGTGAGCGATCACCCTGACCTCAGCGGGGCGCTCGTGAACACTTCCGACTACAACACTTTCGAGCCGATCCAATTCGAGGCATTGCGCTCTCGTGGCGCGATGATGCGCACATGGGGCGACGCCTACGGATACTTCCTGGTGGCGACCGGTCAGGCTGAGGCCATGATCGACCCGGTGTGCGAGACCTGGGATCTGGCGCCGATGCCGGTGATCTTGGCCGAGGCCGGCGGGGCCTTCACCGACGTCGCTGGCCGGCTCGAGTACCGCAACCGCAACGGCGTCGCTACCAATGGTGTGCTGCACCCAGCGGTTCTCGACGCGATGGGCGCCGGGCACGGGGGCGATCGTGGCAAGTGAGGCCCGGCGCAGGGCGGAGCTGCGGTTGCCCGAGCGTGACCGGATGCCGCGCTGGGTGCCCCGCGCCATCGGCCTGCTCATGGCGGCGGTGGTCGGCCTCGCGACCGCTGCGTGGCTGATCGACAAGCTGCGCGACCTCCTGGTGGTACTGCTCGTCTCGCTGTTCCTGTCGTTTGCGATGGAACCGGCAGTCAATTGGCTGGCGCGCCGGGGCTGGAAGCGGGGGCTCGGCACAGCGGTCGTCTTCTTGGCGTTCACCGTGGCTGTCGCTGGATTCGTCGCGGCGATGGCGTCGGTGCTGGCCGACCAGATCACGAAGCTGATCGACGCGGCGCCCGGCTATCTGGCCGACATCGAGCGGTGGGCAGACGACCAATTCAGCATTCAGATCAGCACCGACGACCTGAGAGCCCAGTTCACCGAAGGCGGGAGCGCGGCATCGCTGCTCGGTGATGTCGCCGGCAACTTGGTGTCGGTCGGCTCGACAGTGGTGAACGTGGCAATACAGATGCTGACCGTTGCGCTCTTCACCTTCTACCTGGTTGCGGACGGCCCGCGGTTGCGTCGCCTGGTCTGCTCGGCGCTGGCGCCCGCTCGTCAGGCCGCTGTGATGCGTGGCTGGGAACTGGCCATCGACAAGACCGGCGGCTACATCTACTCGCGGACCTTGCTCGCGATGGCGGCATTCCTGGTGCACTGGGCGGCCTTCGCCATCATCGGTGTGCCGTTCCCGATCCCGCTGGCGATGTGGGTGGGCGTGCTCTCGCAATTCGTGCCGGTCGTCGGTACATACCTGGCGGGACTGCTGCCGTTGCTCATTGCTTTGCTCGACGAACCGATCTCAGCCCTCTGGGTGGCCGTGGTGGTGCTCGCGTACCAGCAGATCGAGAACTACCTGCTGGCACCGCGTGTGACCGCCCACACCATGAACATCCATCCTGCGGTGGCCTTCGGGGCCGTGTTGGTAGGGGCAGCCCTGCTGGGCTCGGCTGGCGCACTGCTCGCCGTGCCGGCGGCCGCAACGGTTCAGGCATTCGTGTCGACGTACATCAAGCGGCACGAGCTCATCGAGTCCGAGTTGTTCGAGACCCACGAGGACGAGGACGGGGAAGATGCAGCTGACGACACGGACAACCCGGTCGACACGGGTGAACCTCAGGCGTGACCCGGGGGCGGCTCGGGCCAAGGTGCGACGTAGTCCAGTGGATTCACGGCAGCACCGCCCAGACGCAACTCGAAATGCAAGTGCGGGCCGGTGACTGCCCCGGTCGACCCCAGCCGCCCGATCCGATCGCCGGCCTCCACCTGGTCACCCTCACGCACGCTCACGCTGCTGAGGTGCGTATAGACCGTGGCCACCCGGTGTCCGTGGTCGATGATGACCGACCGGCCATACGCAGCGAAGCTCCCGGTGGCCATGACGCTCCCCATGCCGGACGCGAGGACGGGTACGCGCCAGCGCCGCTCCCGGTCGACGAGATCGACTCCGGTGTGCGGCAGCCACCGTTTGCGCACTGGGTGGTAGCGGGGGCCGAACTCCGAGGTCATGACGGGATCGGCGAGCGGCATGCGGAGTTCGCCGAAGAGCGGCACGCGAAGCGGTTCACAGGCCTGCCCTGCGGTGATGATCGAGGCGATCCAGTCGTCATAGATGAGAGCGCCTTCGATGGCGGGGCCCATATACGGAAGCCACGGGAGCGCCGGTTCGGGGAAGCATGCGTTGAGGTGCTGGCTGACCGGGGCTATGTCGACGGGTACCTCGGTCGCCTGCGCTGACTGGTGCGAGCCGATACCGATCCCGGTGAGAGCGAGCAGGGCGGCTGCGGCAGCGCGCGCCAAGGCCCGAGATGGCCGTCGTGCGCGCTGGAACTGCCCAATCACACCGCGCCTCCCCCCGTCAGGCGCCTCGTTGGGAAGGCAAGCCTATTTCGTCCCGCTGTCCAGCGCGGCCGGAGAGTCATATACCAAGCTGGACCGATGGCAATCCTGGTTGACGAGGCCCGCTGGCCATGGCGCGGCCGCCGCTGGGCTCATCTCGTTTCCGACGAGAGCTACGACGAGCTGCACCGGTTCGCGGCGCTCATAGGCAAGCGGCGGGCTGCATTCCAGGGTGATCACTACGACGTCGATGAGACCGAGCGAGAGCTGGCGCTGCAAGCGGGAGCAGTTGCTGTGAACAGCCGTGAGTTGGTGGCTCGGCTGCGGGCGGCAGGGCTCAGAAAACCTCGAGGTGTTCCATCACCGCGTCGATGAAGCCGAAGTTCTTGGGCGTGGCGAAGTGGTCGCAGCCACGCAGCCCGGTGAACGAGGCGTCCGCCAGGGCGTCGAGCAGCGGGTCGGCAGGGCCGGCGAAATCCTCGGTGCCGAGCACGACCCTCACGGGATGGGTGATGCGTGCGAACTCGTCGTCTCCGAGCGGCGCGTGCTTGCGGCGCATGAACGCAGCCAGTGCTCGGCCGTCCTGGTCCGGCTCGGCGGCATAGCGAGCGAAAGTCTGGGCGTGCACGTCATCAGCCTCGGCCTCCCCGGAGACGCCGCGTGCGATGCGCTCGGCCTGCTCGTCGTCGCGTTCGAACAGATTCCGGCCGACACCCGAGACCACCAGGCGGCCGAAGCGTTCGGGTGCCATAGCCGCCATAGCCAGCAGCGTGCGTGATCCCATGGAGAAGCCGACGCCGTCGACGGTCTGCTCGCCGACTTCAGCTGCGAGCCGCTCCACCAGCTTGGCCTCCATGTCGGCGTAGCCGGCTGGGTCGTGGTGCTTCTCGGCCGAGCCGTGGCCGGGCAGATCCCACGCGATGACCTCGCGGCCGCCGTCGGACAGCAGATCGATGATGCCGGTCGGCTGCCAGGTGCTCGCTACCGAGCCGGTGAAACCGTGAAGCAGGAGCACAGGATTTGCCATGGCCGGAAGTCTCGCAGAGCGGTGACCTACCCTGCATCGGAGCCCAGAGGCTGAGCCGGCAGGCGAAGCCGTGGCCCGAGCGGCCCGTGAGCGAAGCGAACAAGAGCGGGAAACAAGCGCCAGCGACGAGAGGTTCCACCAACATGAGCACGACCACCGCACCGCCCATCCGGATAGCCAACTGCAGCGGCTTCTTCGGAGACCGGCTGTCTGCCGCCCGGGAGATGGTGTCGGGGGGCCCGATCGATGCCCTCACGGGCGACTGGCTGGCCGAGCTGACCATGCTGATCCTGTCGCGCATCGCCGCCAAGCGACCCGGCGCCGGCTACGCCCGCACCTTCGTCACGCAGATGGAGGAAGTCATGGGCACCTGCTTGGACCGGGGCATCAAGGTGGTGTCCAACGCCGGCGGTCTCAATCCGTCTGGGTGCGCCGACGCCGTGGCCGATGTGGCGGACCGGCTGGGTCTGAGCCCGTCCATCGCCTATGTCGACGGTGACGACCTCACCGACCGGTTGGGGGAGCTGATCGCAGCCGGCAACGACTTTGCCCATCTCGACACCGGCCAGCCCCTCGGCGAGCTGGCCGATCGAATCGTGACCGCCAACGCCTACATCGGCTGCTGGGGGATCGTCGAGGCGCTGAACCAGGGTGCAGACATCGTCATCACCGGGCGAGCCACCGATGCAGCCGTGGTGGCCGGTCCTGCGGCATGGCATCACGGCTGGACTCGTGACGACTGGGATGCGCTTGCCGGCGCCATCGTTGCCGGGCATGTGATCGAGTGCGGCGGGCAGGCCACGGGCGGCAACTACAGCTTCTTCACCGAGATCGCCGACATGACCTACCCAGGGTTCCCGTGGGCGGAGGTCGCCGCGGACGGCTCCAGTGTGATCGGCAAGCACGCCAGCACCGGCGGGGAGGTTTCGGTGGGCACGATCACCTCCCAACTGCTGTATGAGATCCAGAGCGAGCGCTACATGAACCCCGATGTGGTGAGCCGCTTCGACACCATTGAGCTGGACCAGATCGGGCGAGACCGGGTGCGCATCAGCGGCACCCGGGGCGAGCCGGCGCCGCCCACGCTGAAGGTGGCCATGAACTACCAGGGCGGCTTCCGCAACCAGATCTCGATCGGGCTGACCGGGTTGGACATCGAGGCCAAGGCGGAGCTCATCGAGCGCCAGTTCTGGCATGCCTGCCCCTACGAACCCGACGACTACGAGACCGTGGTGCGCAAGTTCCTGCCGACCCACAAGGCCGACCCCGGCACCAATGAGGAGGCCGTCGCCGTCTACAAGATCATCGTGAAGGACCCTGATGAGCGCAAGGTCGGCCGAGCATTCTCGAATGCGGGCACCGAGATCGGCCTGTGCTCCATTCCCGGGATGTTCGGCACCGGCGGAGGCCCCGGGGCGGGCCAGCCCTTCGGCGTGTACTGGCCCGCCCTCGTGGACGCATCGCTGGTTCCGATGCAGGTGGTGGTGGACGGTCGCCGCACCGTGGTCGACAGCACCCCACCTGATGTTTCGTCTGCTCAGGCCCCATCTGACAGGGGCGAGGCGGCTCCGGCCGAACGAGTGGCGCCGCCCGGCGGGCCGACGCGATCCGTGCCGCTCGGCACGCTGTTCGGCACCCGGTCCGGAGACAAGGGGCCGAACGCCAACTTGGGCGTCTTTGCCCGCTCGGCTGAGGCCTTCTGGTGGCTGTCGGATTTCTTGACTGTCGGGCGACTTGCCGGGCTGATGCCTGAGGCCGCCGAGCACCGGGTGGATCGCTACGACCTGCCCAACATCTGGAGCCTCAACTTCATCTTCCACGGGCTGCTGGAGGAGGGTGTGGCGGCGTCGACGCGGCAGGATCCGCAGGCGAAGGCACTGGGGGAGTACCTGCGCGCCAAGATCGTCGAAGTTCCCGTGGCATTGCTGCCGTAGAGAACGCGTTTCGCTAGCGATTCTGCAGGTCTTGCAAGGGCATGCGTGGACCGTGGCGTGGGGGTGGGCCGGCTGACTTGGCCAGTGCCTGAACTCTGGCGCGCTGGCCTTGGTAGGGCTCGAGGAGTTCGAGCATGCGGTCGTCGTCGCCGCGCCGTTCGCCGGCTAGGTGCCAAGTGACGTAGCTGGGGATCTGGTAGTCGCCGACGATCACCGAGTCGGGATCGCCGTGGCAGAGCAGCACGATGATCGACGCGGTCCACGGGCCGATTCCCCGGACGCTCTGCAGGCGTTCACGTGCCTGCTGCGGCGGGCATTGAGCCAACCGCTCCAGCGTCGCTGCGCGGCGGGCACCGGCGATGATCGCCTCGGCACGACGACGCTCGATGTCGAAGCGGTGGAACTCGTGATAGGCGAGCGAGGCCATCAGCTCCGCCGTCGGGGGCAGTCGCAGAGCGCTCGGGATGGGGCCGGGCGGTTGCCTGCCCCAGCGCCGCAGGATTCCCTGCCACGAGTTCTTGGCATTCAACCCCGGCACCTTCTGGCCGCAGACAGTGGGCACTACGTGCTCCCAGATCGTGCCGGTGGCGGTCAGCCGGCGCGCGGGCCAGCGGCGCATCCAGCCGGCTACGACGGCATCTTGGGGCACGAGCGCAGTGGGATCGTCATGGGCGCCGAGCAGCGCCGGCACACCCGCCGCAGCGATCTCGGCGCCTGGTCCCCACCCGGCCACATCTGCCATGTGCCCCGAGCGCGTGATGCGCAGCGTGGCTTCGCCCGCAGGTGTGTCCCGGGTGCGCCAGATGTCGGGTCCGTCGTAGAACACGGGGCCTAGGGCGCCCTTTCCGCCGACGCGCCCGAGCGACCTGCCGGGGTCCAGCGAGTAGTCGAATTCGAACCGCTGCCTGATGTCGGGTGTGCCGGAACCTGGCGTCGTCGCCGTCGAGGACCGCATCACGACTGCCCTGGGCCAGCAGCTCTAGGTGGGTTGGGCGATCACCGGGTTGGTGAGCGTCCCGATGCCCTCGATCGTGATGGACACGTCATCGCCGTCGCTCAAGAACGAGGGCGGCTTCCAGAACGCTCCCACTCCTTCGGGAGTGCCCGTGGCGATGATCGTGCCCGGCTCAAGCGTGAACGCTGTCGACAGATGCTCGACAATCTCGTAGCAGTCGAAGATGAGATCGTCGGTCTTGGCGTCTTGGCGGACTTCGCCGCTCACTTCCGTGACCAAGCGGCAGTTGTGCGGGTCGATGGAGTCGCCGGTGACCATCCACGGTCCGCACGGGCCGTGGGTGTCCCACGACTTGCCCATCATCATCGTGGGGCTTGCGCGCTGCCAGTCGCGCACGCTGACATCGTTCATGATCGTGTAGCCGGCGATGTAGTCGGCGGCGTCGGCGGCGGACACGGCTCGTGCAGCCCGCCCGATCACGATGGCCAGCTCGCCTTCGTAGTCGACCATGTCCGGCGCGGCCGCCGGCAGGTGAATGGACTCGTTCGGCCCGATGATGCAGTGGTGGTGCTTGTTGAAGATGATCGGCACCTTTGGGGGCTCACGGCCGCCCTCGGCTGCGTGGGCCCGGTAGTTGAGCCCCACGGCGAGGATGGTGGGCGGGCGGCCCACCGGCGACAGCAGACTCGCTTCGTTGAGCGGCGTGGCGGGGCCCGTCGACATGGTTTCGACTGCGGTCGTCAGGTCGCCGTCGCACGCTTCGAGCAGGGTCGGCAGGTCTGTGTGGTCGCTCTCCAGCGTTGCTATTTCCTGGTCTGTCACCACGGCCAGGGCGGGTTG
The DNA here is from genome assembly GCF_028283155.1 of Candidatus Poriferisodalis multihospitum. Taxonomy (NCBI): domain Bacteria; kingdom Bacillati; phylum Actinomycetota; class Acidimicrobiia; order Acidimicrobiales; family Candidatus Poriferisodalaceae; genus Candidatus Poriferisodalis; species Candidatus Poriferisodalis multihospitum. The sequence goes on from NZ_JAPYOK010000088.1 coordinate 19,893, forward strand.
ACCGTCCACAAGATGTCGTGCAATGCGCATGCGCCGACGCTAGTGCGGAGCCGCACATCGGACGCGGTGGCGACGCTGAGCCCGTCCAGACGCGAGGGGCCGTGAGTTCCGTCGGCGGTCGCCATCTGACGGTTCGGCATTGTGCGGATCGCTCGACAGTGGCACTCTGGCGCTCCATGGCTCGCCATGGCGCCGGGGGCTCTACCCCCGGCGTATTCGACTCTGTGCTGGATCCCGTGACGGGACTTCCCGATGTGCGCGTCTTCGCGGTCCTGCTCGACCGCAAGCTGGCATTGGCCCGGCGGGCTCTCCAGCCGCTGTCGGTGGTGTTCTTCGAGGTCGATGGCTTCGAGGGGCTGAGCAGTACGCAGGCCCGGGTCGCTCAGCGGCTCGCGGCACGTCTGGTGCGAGGCACGCTGCGCGAATCGGACACCGTCTGCCATTGCACCGACGGGATCCTGGCCGCTGTCCTCGACGACACGCCGCACGGGGGAGCAGTGTGGGCCGCTGATCGGGTGCGCCGCGAAGTGGCCGCACGCTCGTATCACACGGGCGTCACACTCTCGATGGGCGTGGCCAGCTATCCCACCCACGCCTTGGAAGCGGCCGATCTGCGCGACCGTGCGTACGCGGCCCTCTTCGTCGCCCGCTCGCTCGGCCCCTCCCGGCTGGAGGTGGCCGAACCGCTGCCGCACTGAGGCTGAGCGTTCGCTCCTAGTAGCCGGCGACGCCGCCGGTGAGCGCCCGGGGATCCGACGCCCCCGCAAGCACGCTGTCGTGCACCTCGATGAGATGCGCATGGCCGTACGAATTGTCATGTGCACCGTCGGTGCCGACCCGGTGGCCCCGCCCGGTGAGATCGGCGAGGCCGTCGGGGCCCGCCCATGCCGCATGACCCTCGATGTACAGCTGCAGATTGCCGGGATCGGCCCACGTGTCGAAGCCGGTTCCCTCGGCAGCGCCCCACCGCCAGCGGCCCGATCCGATGGCCGATGCCGGCTCCTCGCCCGCGCACAGCGACCGGGCCAGCACCTGCAGCAGCACTTGAGGCTGGGCATCGCCGCCCATCGTGCCCACTACTGAGCGCAGCGACCCGTCTGCGCGCTGGACGATGGCCGGAGCGAGCGTGTGAGGGGGGCGCCGGCCGGGTCGGTACTCCGCAGCGTGGCCCTCCACCAAGTTGAAGCCGATTCCCCGGTTGTGCAGGCTGATCCGGTGCGTCGGGGTCCACAGCCCGATGCCCCAGCCGCCCGCATTGGACTGGATCAGCGATACGCCCATGCGGTCGTCATCCACCGCCGCGAGGTACATGGTGTCGCCGGTACCGGTGCCGGCGCCGAGCGGCGCCGCCGCATCCGGCGAGATGGCGGCGCGGCGGGGTGCGAGCCGCTCGGGCGCAACCAGCGCCGCACCGTCGGCGTCGGCCGACAGCACCGCGGGCCGATCCCATCCTGCCTGCTTGGCAGCTTCGGCCAGCAGGTGGGCGAACAGCGGATCGTCGGGGTCTGCGGGCAGTTCCAAACCGGCGGCGATCCACGCGCCGGCGAGCGTGAGGTAGCCCTGCGAGTTCGGCGGCACGGTCCAGAGGCGGTGCCCCCAGGCGTCGGTCTGCAGCGGCGTCACCCAGTCGGCCTGGGATCGAGCCAGATCCGCCGTCGTGTACTCGCCACTGCCCAGCTCGATGAGGTCGCGGCCGAAGCCGCCTTCGTAATAGGCCTCCCGGCCGCCGACGACGATCTCGTGCAGGGCAGCGGCGACGCCGGGCCGACTGATGAGATCTCCCGGCCGGTTCTGGGGCGAGTAGTCGTCGGTGTTGGCGACGCCGTCGAGCAATGCCGCGGCCGCTGCGCCGTGGGGCGAGAGCGGGAAGCCGCCGCTCGCGAAGTCGATAGCGGGGGCGAGCACCTCCGCCAGTGGGACGCGCCCGTACCGTTCGTGCAGGCTCAGCCACCCGTCTACACATCCCGGTACCGGCACACTGCGGATGTCGTTGCGGAAGCGCATCCGTGTGCGGCCCTCGGCGCGCAGCGCGTCGGGATCGGCGCCGCTGCCGGCCCGGCCGCTCGCATTGAGCGCCGCGGGGGCTGTGCCGTCGGCGTGATGGACCAGCGCCCACAGGTCGCCGCCCATGCCGCACATGTGCTGGGTGGTCACAGCGAGCACGGCCGAAGCCGCCACTGCTGCATCCGCCGCCGAGCCACCGGCGCGCAGCAGCGACACGCCGGCGTCGCTCGCGAGATGGTCGACGGTGCAGACCATGCCGTTGCGGGCGTGCCGTGTGGCGAACGGGACCTGCGGTCGGGATCGGCTCACCCCTCGAACGCTAGAGGCTGAACCGACTGTCGCTCAGGGCAGCAGGACGTTGGGATTGAGCAGGCCGACGGGGTCGAGCGCCCGCTTGATGGCGCCGAAGGCAGCCAACTCGGCCTTGCTGCGGTTGAGGTGCAGCTGGGCGAGTTTGGCGGTGCCGATGCCGTGCTCCGCTGAGATGCTGCCGCCGAGTTCGGCGACGTAGCGCAGCACCGCGTCATCCACCTCGTCGGCCGGTTCGGCACCGCCGGGACCCAGCACGTTGACGTGCACGTTGCCGTCGCCGAGGTGGCCGAACAGCAGCGGCTGGGCGTCGGGATCCGTGGCGCGGACCACGTCGGGCACGCCGTCGACGAACTCGGCGAGGCGGGCCGCAGGCAGGGTCACATCCAGCTTGTGCGGGATGCCGGCCGCCGAGATCGCTTCGGTGACGTTCTCGCGGAAGGCCCAGAGCCGCTGGCGGGCAGCGGGATCGAGCGCCACCGCCGCATCGACGACGAGATCGTCGACCTCTTCGACTGCAGCGCCGAGCTCATCGCTGGGATCGCTTCGCGCCGCGGCTTCGGCGATCAGCCACGCTCTGTCGCCAGCCGGACTGCGATGCGACTCGTCGCCGAGGCTGCCAACCGGCGGGGCAACGCCGAGGTGGCGTGAAACCAGCGCCATGGCCCCCTCGAAGACAGCTTCCAGCGCGTGCAGCGAGGCGACGCTGCGGCGCAGCACAGCGGCTGCGCTGACGGCATCGGCTGCTGTCTCGAACGCCAACAGGGCGGTCGCGCGCTCAGGCTGGGTGGGGTGCAGTCGCAGGCGCACTTGCGTGATGATGCCGAGCGTGCCCTCGCTGCCTGCCAGCAGGCTCCCGAGGTCGTACCCGGTGTTGTCTTTCTCCAGGCCGGCCAGGTGGCTCACGACCGTGCCGTCGGCGAGCACCGCTTCGATGCCGACTACCTGGGCTCGCATGGCGCCGTAGCGCAGCACGTTGATGCCGCCCGCGTTGGTGGCGACCATGCCGCCGATGGTGGCCGAGTCGCGCGCTGCAAGGTCCACGCCGACGCTGAGGCCCGACGAGGCCGCGTGCGCTTGGGCATCGGCCAATGTCACTCCGGCACCCAGCGTCACCTGCGACGCGAGCTCGTCCACCGGTTCGCAGACGTTCAACCGCCGTGTCGACAGCACTGCTTCACCGGCGAGCGGCACGCTGCCGCCGACGAGGCCGGTATTGCCTCCTTGGGGCACGACGGGCACCCGGGCAGCTGCCAGCGAACTCATCACGGCGGCGGTCTCGGCGGTGTCGCCAGGTCGGATCACCAGCGGCGTCGCGCCGGCGAAACGGCGGGTCCAATCGATGCTGTAGCCGGCGGTCATCTCCGGGTCCTGCAGGACGTGTGCTGCTCCGACGATTCCCGTCAGCTCGTCGATCAGCCCGGCATCGATGGCGCGGGTGCTCATGCGCCGGCCCCGTCGTCTGCGGGCCAGGCGCCCCGCTTCGCCATGACCTCAAGCAGGACTCTGGGCTCGTCGGTCATGATGCCGTCGACGTCGATGTCGAGCAGGCGGCCCATCTCGGCCGGGTCGTCGATGGTCCACACGTGCACAGCCAATCCGGCCCGATGTGCATAGTCGACCAGCCGGCGGGTTGCCAGCGGGATCGGACCCCGCCGCAACGGGATCGACGCGATTCGCCCCCGGAAGGGACGGTTGGGTGGCGTGCGGCCGGCCGACCTTGCCCGCGCCGGGCGGCGCTTCCGCGCCGGCAGTCCGGCGATGCTCAGCATCCGGAGGCGAGCGATCTCTTGCGGGCTGAAGCTCAGGCACACTGCGTCGCCGAAGGCTTGATCCACCCGCTCCAGCCGTTCGTCGGAGAACGAGCCGATGCACACGCGTTCCAGCACGCCCGGCCGCCGCAGTGCCTCGATGAGCGGCTCGACGGCGGCGTCGGTCTTGGGATCGATGCTGATGCGCACGTCGTCGAAGGCGTCGAGCAGCTCCTCGAGCCGGGGGATCGGCTCGCCGTCGACCCGTGCCCGGGACACCTCGGTCCAGGTCATCTCCGAGATGCGCCCGGTGCCGTCGGAGGTGGGGGCGAGCTCATCGTCGTGGAAGACGGCCAGCACCCCGTCGGAGGTAGCTTGCACGTCGGTTTCGAGGTGGTGGTAGCCGAGGCCGACGGCGCCTTCGAAGGCGGCCATGGTGTTCTGCGGCCACACCGCGCTGCCGCCGCGGTGGGCTATCGGCACCGGACCCGGTCCGTCCAGGTACGGATGTCGCGACGTCACAGTGCAAGTATCGCTGCTCGCCTGCCAGAACCATGGGCTGGCGCGGTGCCGCTGCCTAGATGGCGCCAAGCGCTGTCACCGCTACCGTCACGTCGATGTCAGATGGCGAATGGGCAGAAGATCAGTCAGGCGATCACCTGTCGCCAGCGGACGCCTTCGCCGAGTGGGCGGCCACCGAGCCAGTACCGCTCGACCGTGCGGCCTTAGCCATCGCCGCTCACTGCCGGACCGATCCGGTTGATGAGGCTGCGGCGCTGGCCGAACTGGACCGTCTCGGCGCCGCTGTGCGCGAACCCATCCCCGAAGCGGTCGTCGATCTGCTCTTCGGCACCGAGGGCTTCGGCCCGAACCGCGGGAGATTCGCCGATCCTGCCAACAGCTACCTGGACCTGGTGGTCTCGCGGCGGCTGGGCATCCCGATCACGCTCGCTGTCGTGACCATCGAAGTGGCACGCCGTGCCGGACTGGAGCTGCACGGGGTCGGCATGCCCGGGCACTTCTTGGTGGGCACGCCGGATGCCGGCATGTTCATCGACGCCTTCGAAGGTCGCCTCATCGACCGGGCCGGTGCCGCTGCGATCTTCGCCCGCTTCGAGTCACGCCAGGCATTCGACGACTCCTTCCTGCAGCCGACACCGCCTGAGGCGATCCTGCTGCGCATGCTGAACAACCTGCGCACCTTGCACCTGCGCCAACCCGATGCGCCATCGCTGCTGGCCGTGCTGGAGTTGCTGACCAAGCTGCCGGGCTGCCCGCCCGACGAGTTCCTGCGCCTCAGCCAAGCGCTCGCGACGCTGGGACGGCCCGACGAGGGCGCACGAGCGCTGGAAGACGCCGCAGACCGGTTCGGCGGCCGCGACGGCGAGCACCTGCGGCACGCGGCGACGCGCTTGTGGGCCCAGCTCAACTAGGCCAGCGAGCAGCCGTGCGGCCAAGGCCGCCAGCGCGGGCTACAGGCCGATAGCCAGGTCTGGGCGACCTCGCAGGTGGGTGCGCTCGTTGACGGACAGCACGCTGCGGTGGCCGTGGCTGGACGCAAAGACTCGTGTGACCGACGTGTAGTCGACGTCGAACTTCAAGAAGGTGTCCGCCTCGAATCCGAGGCAGCGCGCCAGGTACGCATTCACCACGCCGCCGTGGCACGCCAGCGCCACCCGCTGGCTGCGGTGGTCGGCCACGATCCGGTCCACCGCCTCGTTGACCGTGGCGATGAACTGAGCCGAGCGCTCTGCGTCGCTGAACGAGCCGGTTGCCAGCTCGTCCCAGCGCTCCCGGTCGGTTTCCTTCAACACCTCCATCGGGACATAGGCGGGGGAGTCACGGTCGAATTCGCTCAGCCCGTCGCGCACCGTCGGCTGCAGGCCGGTGGCGTCGCTGATCGCTTGGGCCGTCTGCAGCGCCCGCCGCATCGGGCTGCCGTACAGGGCATCGATGCCCATCTCGGCGAGCCACCCGGCGACCGCAGCGGCCTGCTGACGGCCGATCTCCGACAGCGGCGGATCAGCGGGCTGACCATCGTGCCGCACGACACGTTCTGGCTGGCCGTGGCGGACGAAGAAGAGTTCCACGGCGGGTGACCCTAGATGGCGAAATCCATGGCTGGCTGCCTTGACGAGAGCGGTACCGTGGTAGCACATGGCAAGACGGACCAAGATCATCGCCAGCGTCGGGCCAGCCTGCAACGACGAGGCGACCACGACCGCCATGATCGAAGCGGGCGTCGACGTCTGGCGTCTCGGGCTCGCCCACGGCACGCTTGACGAGCAGGTCGAGACGTTCCGGCGGCTGCGTGCTGTCTCAAAGGACTCGGGCCGGCATATCGGGATCCTCGTGGACCTGCCGGGCCCCAAGGTGCGCTGCAAGCCGTTCCCCGAAGGCGGCTGCGACGTCACCGAAGACGCCGTGCTCTCGCTCGCGATCGACGGCGACGCCAGCACGGCCGACCGGCTCGTCGTCGATTACGAGGGCCTGCTCACCGACGTGGGACCTGGCGACCGGCTGTCGTTCGGCGACGGCAACGTGGTGCTGGTGGTGGAGGACCGTGCCTCCAATGCCCTCAAGACCCGCGTTTTGCATGGCGGGCATCTCGAAGGCCGGCCGGGCCTCCATGTCGACTCATCCAAGATGCGCATGAGCACGCCCACACAGCAGGATCTGAAGCTGGCCGACACGTTCATCGATCTGGGCACCGACATGGTCGCGCTGTCCTTCGTCCGCTCCGCACACGACATGCGACGCTTGGGCGTCGAGCCTCACCCACGCGGCCCGCTGCTGGTGGCCAAGATCGAGACCAACGCCGCCGTGGAGAACCTCGACGGGATCATCGAAGCCTCATCGGCCGTGATGGTGGCTCGTGGCGACCTGGGCGCAGAGTGCGACATCGAGGAGTTGCCGCACCTGCAGAAGCGGATCATCGAGGCCTGTGTCGCGCATGGCCGGCCGGCCATCACCGCGACACAGATGCTGGAATCGCTGCTGCACTCGCCGGTGCCGACACGGGCGGAGGCCTCCGACATCGCGAACGCAGTGTTCGACGGCACGTCTGCGGTGATGCTGAGCGGCGAGACGGCCATCGGCCACGATCCCGTGAACGCCGTGCGCACTATGGCCCGCATCACCGAGCGAGCTGACGAGCGCTTCGACTACGAGGCGTGGTGGAACCGGCTGCTGTCGGTGCGCAGGCTGGATGAACGTGCTGCCGACTACCTGCGGGTGACTGACGGCATCACCCAATCGGCGTCGAGGCTGGCGACCGAGCTGGGTGCACAGGCCATCATCTGCCTGAGCCGCTCGGGGTTCACTGCCCGCAGCATGGCCCGGTTCCGCCCGTCGATGCCGCTGCTGGGCCTGACGCCCGAGCCTCGCACCGCGATGCAGCTCTCGCTTTCGTGGGGGACGCGCCCGCTGGTCTTCGGCGAACGCCTCACCCCGGCCGAGTCGGCACTTGAGGCGGTGCACGCGGCGGCACGCACCGGCGTGGTGCGAAGCGGCGACATGGTGGTGGTGGTGTCGGGCTCGAGCCCTGAGTCGCACGCCACCGACAACCTGCGCGCCATGCGCGTGCCTTGACGGAGGCTGAGCCGATAGGCGTCAACCTGTGTCGATGTCGATATCGACGTCGATGCGGGAGGGGTCGATGCGGTCAGGCCCGCACAAGGGGTTCTGGGGCACCTGCACCGGGCGACCGAAGACCTCGCAAGAGCAGGTCTCCTGGCAGTCCCGCAGCCCCGACCACTGCACGGCCAGCACTGCTGCTCCGCCCACCAGCACAGCAGAGATGAGCACGGCCAGCACCAGCCGGCGTATCAACCGGAGCGCAACGAAGGCCGCCACGGCCAATGCGGCGATCCCGCCGACCAGAGCGATGCTCAAGCGGTCGGCATCGAGCCATTCGGGCAGCACTCCAACAGAGAGTACGCAGCGCCCCCGCGGTGCCCGGGGATCGCTCCCGAGCCGACGGCAAGGCGCTCAGTAGAGTCCAAGTGGCTGATACGACGCTTCCCGAGGTTCCACGCATGGCGGCCACACCTATAGATCTGCGTCCGGGCGGCTTGCCCGAGACGGTGCTGGATCCGGCCCCTCCGGCCGCCATTGCGGCATGGGAAGCGGCGATGGCTCTAGGAGCGGCTGAACAGGGTGCTGCGCTAGCGGAGGTGGCAGCCCGCTGGCCGCGGCTGCTGGAGGCCTGGGCGGAACTGGGGCGCTGGGCGGCGAGCGAGGGCCGCCACATCGAGGCGTACGCCTACTGCAGGGTGGGATACCACCGGGGACTTGACGCGCTGCGCGCCGCCGGCTGGCGGGGGAGCGGCTACGTCCGCTGGGCGGAACACACCAACACTGGCTTCCTGTGGTCGCTGCTGGGCCTGGGTCGGTGCGCAGCTGCCATCGGCGAACACGACGAGGCCGACCGGTGTGCTGGTTTCCTGATGCAGCTCGACCCCGGAGGCGAGCCGTCCACGGGTGAGTGGCCGCAGGCGTGAAGCCCGCCGGCGTCGTGCTGTGCGGCGGCGCATCCACGCGCATGGGCAGCGACAAGGCCGGCCTCGAACTGGCGGGCCGGCCGCTGGCCTTGTGGGTCGCCGATGCGCTCTCGGCCGCGGGAGCAGACCCTGTCGTGGCGCAGGGCGGCAGTCCGCCGCCGCCGCTCGTGGCCGAACCCGACAGCTCGCCGCGAGCCGGGCCTCTCTCGGCCCTGATCGATGCGCTGGAGCGCCACGGCGATGTGCTCGTCTGTCCAACCGACGTGCCGACGGTGCCTGCTGAGCTGCTTGCCGCCCTGGTTGAGCGCGCCCGCAGCACAGGCGCGCCGGTGGTGCTGGCTCACAGCGACCGCCCCGAGCCCCTCATCGGCCACTATGCCCGCGAGTCGCTCTCGATGCTGAGGGCAGGGCTGCAGGCCGGTGCGCGAGGGCCGAAGGAAGCCTTCGACATCGAGAGCGTCCCGACCGTGCCGGTGAACCCGTTCGATGTGCTGAACGTGAACACGCCTGCCGATCTCGCTGCAGCCGAAGCGGCATTGGCGGCTCGTGAAGCGGCCCAGCCGGGAGCGGGCTGACGCGCATGGCACCCTCGCGTGACCGACCTCGCCGCAGCTCGTCTCGCCACGAATCGTCTCGCAGCGATCGGCGCCGCAGCGACTCGTCTCGCCGGGATGCATCACCGTACGAGTGGGTGGACACGCAAGCGGATCTCGACGCTCTGGTCGTCGATCTGCTGGCGGCCGACTGCGTGGCCGTGGACACCGAGTTTCACCGTGAGCGCAGCTACAGACCGCGGTTGGCGCTGGTGCAGATTGCGTTCGGCGAGCGGATCGCGCTCATCGATCCCACCACCACCGGTGTCGCAGTGCTGGGGGCTGTGCTGGCGGCCGACGTCCTAGTGGTCATGCACGCGTGCGCGCAGGACATCGAGGTGCTGTCCCAGGAGTGCGACGCCATCCCGTCGAAGCTCTTCGACACACAGGTGGCCGCTGGCTTTCTGGGCATGAGCACACCGTCGCTGGCGGCGCTGACCGACCGCCTGCTCGGTGTTCGGCTGGCCAAGGGCAACCGCCTGACTGACTGGTTCGAGCGGCCGCTGCGACCGGCTCAGCAGCGCTACGCAGCCGACGACGTGGCGTACCTGATCCCCCTGCTCGACGAGTTGCGCTCCCGCCTGACGGCGCGGGATCGCTGGCAATGGGCGCTCGACGAGTGCGAGCAGTGGCGCCGACCTCCCGGTCCGCCGCCGGATCCTGCCCAAGCGTGGACCCGGATCAAGGGGGCACGCCAGTTGCGCGGGCCCCAGCGAGCGGTCGCGTACCGGCTGGCTGCCTGGCGCGAGCGAACGGCCAGCGAGCGGGACATCCCGGTGCGCTTCGTGCTGTCGGACATGGCGCTGCTGTCGATCGCTCAGCGTCGCCCCCGCAGCATCGATGACCTCGGCGGCTTGCGGGGGGTGGACAGCGGCCAGTTCCGCGGTGCGGCTGGTGACCGGATCATGGCTGAGGTGCAGCGCGGTCTCGACATGGCGCCAGGCGACATCCCAGCCAGTGCGCTGCCGGCGGGGCCCAACGTGGATGCGGCACTGCAGCCGGCCGTTCCCCTCGTGGGCGCCTGGGTCGACGAGGTGGCACGCACCGAGGGCATCGATCGCAGCCTGCTGGCGACCCGTTCGGACATCGCCGCGCTGCTCGCGGGCGATCCGGCCTCGAAGCTGAGCTCGGGCTGGAGGGCCGAAGTGGTGGGCGACGGGATCAGGTCGCTGCTGGCCGGCGAGGCCGCACTTGCGTTCGATCCGTCGGCCGGCCTGCAGCTCGAGTCGCGGCCCCGCAAGGTGCCTGAACAGTGCGAATGACACGCAGCCCAATGACACGCAGCATCGCGCCCCAAACGGTAGGGTGGCAGGGCACTTCGTAGAACACAGATGCCCTCTCCGGCGCGGATGGGGGCATATCCGGATGCAGGCAAGCGAAGCCTCGCAGTCGAGCACGAGGAGCCAGCCGGTGAAGAAGGGTCGACATCGCCGCTATGAGGAGGCGCGCAAGTTCCAGCGGGCCACGGCGGAGCGGTTCACCATCGAGGACTACGACTTCGACAACTCCGACCGTTTCGGGGTGGAGTTCGACGACGAGGAATCGGCGCCCGACGATCAGTACGGTCACCTTGCCGACAAGTACGACGACTATTCGGATCTCGAGGCCAAGTACGCCGATTTCGATGCCGACGCCGACCCTGAGTCCGACGCCAACACCGGGGCCCCCCAGCGCGAGAGCGCTTAGCTAGCCGCTAGCGCGGCGGACGGCTGGGTGGGGGAGCAGTTGGGTCGAGGCTGTGCGCTGGTCGAGTCGGGTGCGCAGCTCGGCGTAGATCGTCGGCCCGCAGATCGCCGTCAGCTCGTCGCAGAGCGCCCTGAACACAGGCTCGCTGCCGACGTGGGCCTGGGCCGCCGACGTGCACCACCAGGCGACGTCGGTGTCGGGGCCGCCCCAGTCGCGCAGCTCCCACTCCCGCACCATCGTGTAGACGTGGCCGGTGACGGTCTCATGGTCTTCGCGGCGCAGCGGTGCCTGCCAGCAGATCTCGGGCTTCGTGTCCATGGGCCGCCGGCCGGTGCGCTCAGCCAGCAGGTGGAATGCGCAGCCCGCGCCCGCGGGGTGGTCAGCCCGGTTCGCGAACACGCACGCACCGTCGACTACCTGGGTGCGCCACCAGCCCTCGCTGTCCTGCCAGAGCGCCTCTGCGGGGTCGCGGCGGTGCTGCCAGAGCTCGGCGTCGAGCTCGGCGATCATCTGCCGGACGTGCGCGAGGTCATCGTCGCCGTTGAGATAGGCGCCATGGGTGCAGCAGCCCAGCTCCAGCTCGGGGGCCGGGTCGCCGTCGATGCCGGGGCAGCCGGCGCCGTAGATGCACGTCCAGGCGCTGGCGAGGAACGTCACATCAAACAGCCACGTGCGATGTTCGAGCGGATCTTCCAGCGACAGCCACTCCCGAGAGTCGTCGCCCAAGCTCCAGCCATCGGGACCCACGCCGATATCAGAAGCCATCCGCGCCGAGCCTACGGTACGGTCGGGGCGTGACTTCTGAGGACGACGCGGCTGATGCGGCCCTGCTTGCCGACCTGCGTGGCGTGCTCGGCGACCGTGCACGCGACAACGACTTCGAGCGGGGTTTGTACAGCCGGGACGGCTCGATCGAGGGCAGCCCGCCGGCGATCGTGTGCCTGCCCGAGTCGGCCGCCGAAGTCGCCCAGATCGTGCGTGTCTGCCGTCGTCACAGCCGGCCGTTCCTGGCGCGAGGCTCAGGCACCGGCCTAGCCGGGGGCGCAGTGCCCGTCGGCAGGCCGGTGGTGATTGCCACGGCGAAGATGGATCGCATCATCGAGGTTGACATCGACAACCGGGTGGCATGGGTTGAGCCCGGTGTGCTGAACCTGGATCTGTCGCGAGCATTGACGCCGCGGGGCTTTCACTTTGCCCCCGATCCTTCGAGCCAGCAGGTCTGCTCGATCGGCGGGAACATCGCCAACAACTCCGGCGGGCCGCACTGCTTGGCGTACGGCGTGACCACGGCGCACATCGCGGCGCTCGAGGTGGTGCTTCCCTCCGGCGACACCGCCATCTTGGGCGGTGTGGAGGCGGAGCCGGCGGGATTCGACCTGCGCGGACTGTTCGTGGGTTCCGAAGGCACCATGGGCATCGCCACCAAGGCCGCAGTGCGGCTGACGCCGAACGCGCCTGCTGTGCGGACGCTGCTGCTCGACTTCGACGATGTCAGCGAAGGCTCGGCGGCCGTCAGTGCCATCATCGCCGCAGGGCTGGTGCCCTCGGCCCTGGAAATGATGGACAAGCGCGCCATCGAGATCGTGGAGGCGTTCGCCCACGCCGGCTACCCGACCGGGGCCGCGGCGGTGCTGTTGGTGGAGCTCGACGGTCTGCCGGGCGGAGTCGACGCCGGTGTGGAGATCGTGCGCGAGGTGGCGCTGAAGCATCACGTCGGCCACGTGCGTGTCGCGGCCGACGACGAGGAGCGGGCGCTGCTGTGGAAGGGACGCAAGAACGCCTTCGGAGCGGTGGCGCGGATCAAGCCCGATTACTACCTCCACGACACGGTCGTGCCCCGCTCGAAGCTCACCGAGGTGCTCGAGAAGGTGTACCGGATCGCTGATGCGTACGGGCTGATCGCCGTCAACGTCTTCCACGCCGGCGACGGGAACCTGCATCCGATCCTGGCGTTCGATCGGCGTCAGCCCGGCGTGGACGAGCGGGTGAAGGCCGCTGGCCGCGACATTGTCGCGGCCTCCATCGAGGCCGGCGGGGTGCTCAGCGGCGAGCACGGAATCGGTTTGGAGAAGCGCGACTACATGGGAATGCTGTTCAGCGCCCACGACATGTACACCCAGGACGTGGTGCGGGAGACGTTCGATCCCGACGGCCTCGCCAACCCCCTCAAGATCATCCCGACCGGCTCACGTTGCAGTGATTCGTTCCATCAGCACGTGCCCGAAGGTGCCTGGGTGTGAGTTCGCAGCCCAGCAGCGCCGGCTCGCCGCCGGCAGCAGCGAGCACCGGGTCGGCCGATGCCGGGGCCAGCCTGGCTGCGAACATTGCAGCGGAGGTGACTGCGTTTGCCGGCGAAATCGGCATCAGCGATCCGGTCACGGTGGTGGGTGCCCAAACTCACTGGGACGTCGGCGGCGTCCCGCTTGCGGGGACGCGTGAGGTCCGAGCACCTGCGGGCGTGTGGGAACACGAGCCGTCGGAGATGACGGTTCGCTGCGGTGCCGGCACGACGGTGGCCCAGCTGGCGGCGCATCTCGCTCAAACCGGCCAGATGGTGCCGCTCGACCCTGCCGATGACGCGGCGACCGTGGGCGGGGTGCTGGCTTGCGGTTTCAGCGGACACCGGAGGCTTCGTTACGGGCATGTGCGCGATCTCGTGCTGCAGACCCGTCACGTTGACGCCACCGGCAAGGTCGTCACTGCGGGCGGCCCCACGGTGAAGAACGTCTCCGGGTACGACTTGGCCCGCCTGCTGGTGGGCTCGCTGGGAACGCTCGGTCTGCTGGCCGAGGTGATACTGCGGACCTTGCCGGTGCCGCCTGCCGCGCAATGGCTGGAGGGCGACGGCGATCCCTTTGTGGCGTTCGACCTGCTGTACCGGCCCAGCAGCATCCTGTGGAACGGATCGCACGCCTGGATCCTGCTGGAGGGTGATGCAGCCGATGTCGCTGCAGAGACTGCCAAGGTCGAGCCGCTGGGCTTCTGTGTCACCAATGGCGGGCCGCCGATCCCCGCCGCCGGGCGCGAGTCGATGCGGCCCTCGGACCTGCGAGCGCTCGCCGGCACGCCGGGCGGGTGGATTGCCGAGGTCGGCATCGGTCTGGTGCATCGGCACGAACCTGTGCCCGCTGCACCGGTCGCGCCGGCCAATGCTGTGCTGATGGACCAGCTCAAACAACGGTTGGATCCCGACAACCGGCTCAATCCCGGCCGGAGGGCATGGTGAGCCCCGTGGGCGAACAGTCGGGCGCAGTGAGTTCTTCTGACTCTTTCCCGCTGCAGCTCGATATCGACAGCGACACGCTCGCGTCGTGTGTGGCGTGCGGCATGTGCCTGCCGCACTGCCCGACCTACCGCGTGACCGGTGAGGAATCGGCATCGCCGCGGGGGCGTATTGCCATGATGCGCGATGCCGCCGAGCGGGGCGAGGCCGATGCAGCGTTTGTGGAGTTCATGGACGCCTGCATCCAGTGCCGCGGCTGTGAGACAGCATGTCCGGCGGGCGTGCACTACGGGCACATGATGGAGGCCACCCGTGAGGCGTTGGCATCCCAGACCAGCTACCAGCCTCGCCTGCGGCGGCTCGCTTACCGTGCATTGGGCATGCCCCGGTTGCTCGGGTTCGGATCCCGCCTGCTGGGTCTGTCTCAGCGGCTCGGCCTGATACGCCTGTTGAGCCTCTTGGGCCGTGCACGCCCGTTTCGCCAACTCGGTGCCATGACCGCCTCGCTGCCGCGTGTGCCGGTGCGCCAGGCACCGCTCACCGCCAGCGGCGACGATGTCTGGCTGTTCACCGGATGCGTCATGGACGCGTGGATGCGCGACACCCACCGGGCCGTGCAGGCCGTGATCGAGGCAACCGGTGCCGGTGTCGCTTTGCCGCCGGCGGGGGCCACCTGCTGCGGCTCGCTGCACCTCCACGCGGGCTTGGCCTCCGACACCCGGCGACTCGCTCACCGGGTGATGGCGGCGCTGCCCGGTGAGGCTCCGATCCTGATCGACTCGGCTGGCTGCGGCGCCACGATGAAGGAATACGGTCACCTTCTGGGCACCGAAGAGGCCCACCAGTTCGCTGGACGCGTGCAGGATGTGCACGAATGGCTGGCAGAGCGGATCGACGACCTGCCGGAGGGCGCGGCGACCTCACCGGATGCCGACGGTCCGAGCGCCAGTGACGCGATGGCCAGCGACGCGACGCCGCGGGAGCGGGTAGCAGTGCAGGATCCGTGTCACCTGCGTCACGTACAGCAGGCGCATCTGCCAGTGCGCGCTGTGCTCGGGCGGTATGTCGAGATTGCGGAGCTCGACGACGAGGGCCTGTGCTGCGGCGCAGGCGGCGCCTATTCCCAGCAGCACCCCGAGGTCGCCGGAGCAGTACGGGAGCGCAAGGCGGCCGCCATCGAGCGCACCGGTGTGAGCGTTGTCGCCAGCGCAAACCCCGGATGCACGCTGCACCTGCGAGCGGTGGGCCTCGACGTCCGCCATCCGCTCGAGATCGTGGCCGAGCACCTGGATGGCGGCACGCAGGCATGAATGACGAGATCGCTGAGCTGGCAGACCGTCTCGACGACACGGCCGAACGACTCGCCGAGCTCAGCATCGAGCTGCTGCAGGGCGCCCTCGCCGATGCCGACACCAGCGACCAACGCGCCCGGCTCGAACGAAGCGTCACGCGAGCTCGTCGTGCCACGATCAAGGCCGCCTCGATCCTGCGAGAGTCGATGGGAGCGTCAGAGGCGTTCGACGACTAGCGGCTGATGAGCGGCCCTGACCGAGCAGGCCGCTCAGTTGCCGCTCGAGATGCGGTAGAGCTCGCCGATGAGGTCGTCGTACTGGCCGATGGCCAAGGCCACGGCGTAGGCCGCGCCGACCAGGGCGCCGGCGATGGCGAACGGCAGCCGGTTCAGCAGCCTGCCGACAGCCGGCACCGCATAGGGAGCCGTGGCAATGAGCAGCAGCGGCAGCAAGACGCCGACCATGTAGATGAACATGAGCCCGAGCGTGCGTGGGCCGGCAGTGGAGGCGTCATTGAGGATGTCGCCGAGGAGTTCGCCGACGCAAGGCCTCCACAGCCAGCCTGCCAACGCGCCGCCCACGAGGCCTGCGCCGGTGGCGAGCGGCGACGAATGGCCAGGCGCCCGCCATGCCGCCGAGTAGGTGCCGGCGGCGACGACGCCGGCGATCACCACGGCTGCACCTCGCGCCGAGACCCACCAGTGCCCGGCTGCCTGCGCCCAGGCCAGGAACGCAGCGCCTGCGGTGTAGTACAGCGCCACTGTGAGACGCGCCCTGCGGGCAACGAACACCAGCGCCAGCCCCGGCGCCAGGGCCGTGAGCGTGCAGGCCCACGTGATCACCCCGATGCCCTCGGTGAGGGTGTCGAAAATGGTGCTCATGGCCGCTGGCCCGCCGGTCAGGCCTCAGCGAGGAGTCGCTCGACGGTTGCGTAGAGCTCCCGGTAGGTGTGCGCACCGTCGCCGCGGCGATCGAAGCGGATCTGGTTGTCGCTGTCGATGACATAGACGCGGGGCCAGTAACCGGTGGGGCCTTCCTGCCAGACGTGGAAGTTGTACTTGGTGGTGTCGAGAGCGATCGGCCAGACCACGCCGAGTTCGGCAGCGGCCTCGATGATGTTGTCGACATCGGCCTCGTAGCCGAATTCGGGGGAGTGGACCCCCACGACCTCCACGCCTCGATCCCGGAAGTCCGCGTGTAGTTGGGCCAACGCGTCGAGCGTCTTCTTGCAGTTCCGGCAGCCGAACGTCCAGAACTGCACCACCGTGATCTCGTTGTCTGCCCGGATCTCCTCCAGAGATGTGGCCCCGGTGTTCAGCCAGCCGTCGAGCTTGCTGAGTGTGAAGGCGGTGCCAAGCACCGGAATCGGCTCGGGCGCCTCGGTCGTTGTCGTCGGCACCGGAGCGGCAGTCGTCGCTGTCACCGGCTCCGGCGGAGCAGCCTCAACTGTTGCCGTCGTCGGCGATGCCTCGCTCGGCGCGGTCTGCGATGTCGCGGACTGCGCGTTGACGGCCTCGGCGACGCCCGAGCCGTCGTCGGGCGCGTCGACGGCGGTCCACACGATGAGCGCGACGCCCACGAGCAGCACACCGGCTGCCACATAGCGCCCAAGAGAAGCCTTCATCTCACCGCGCAGCGTACGCCCCACCCAACCAACCACGACCGCGCCGAGATGCAGATGCTCAAGCTGTGGAGTCGGCAGGGCCCTCGGCGACGTTGCGACCTGCTGGATCGCTGGTCGCAGAGGGCCCTGCCGACTCCACGGCGGGCGCGCCGGTGACGCAGTCGCTAGACGCGACTGCCGAGCGATTCGAGCGGGATGAGCTTGCGGTCGGTGGCGTTGTCGGTGGGCCGCAGGATGCGGCTGCGCACCTCGGGGAAGTCCTGCTCGGTAAGCCCCTGGCCATGCTGCGCGCCCGCAGCACGCGAGATGTTCTCGTCCATCAGCGTTCCGCCCATGTCGTTGGCGCCCGCCCGCAGGATCTGCCGGGCTCCCGGCGGTCCGATCTTCACCCACGACACCTGGATATTGTCGATGAGCCCCCGGTAGGCAATCCGCGGCACGGCATGCATCAGCAGCGTCTCACGGAAGGTGGGGCCCCGCCGGGCGCCCTTGCGCAAGTAGATCGGGCTGGCCATGTGCACGAACGGCAGCGGCACCCACTCGGTGAACCCGCCCGTGCGCTTCTGCAGCTCGCGGGTGGCCACGATGTGATTCGCCCAGCTCTCCGGATGCTCGATCGATCCGAACATGATCGTGATGTTCGAGTGCAGGCCCACGGCATGAGCCGCCTCGTGGCATTCGAGCCACTCGGCAGTGTTGATCTTGTCTGGGCACAGCACCGCCCGCACCGAGTCGTCGAGGATCTCTGCAGCAGTGCCCGGCAGCGACTTCAACCCCGCTTCCTTGAGCCGCATCAAGTAATCGACGAGCGACTCGCCGAGCCGCTTGGCCCCCTCGATGACCTCGAGGGCCGTGAACCCGTGCAGGTGCATGTCGGGCACAACATCGTGAATGGCCCGGCACACGTCGATGTAGTAATCGCCGTCGAAGCTGGGGTGGATGCCGCCCTGCAGCGTCACCTCGGTGGCGCCCAGCTCGGCGGCCTCGACCACCCGTTCCTGGATGTCGGCCAGCGTCAGCATGTAGGGCGTGCCGCGCAGGTTCAGCGACAGAGGTCCCTTGGAGAAGCCGCAGAACTTGCACTTGAACGTGCAGACGTTCGTGTAGTTGATGTTGCGGTTGTGCACCCAGGTCACGATGTCGCCGACGGCTTCGCGGCGCAGCTCGTCGGCCACCTCGCCGACGGCGACCACCTCGGGTCCGCGGGCGGAGAACAGGGTGACGATCTCTTCATGGCCGACTTGTTGACCGGCCATCACCCCGTCGAGCACCTCGCGCACAGCCCCGCGGGCATGCGAGGGGCCGCCCATGATGTTCGTGGGGAGGTGACCGGCGCCGCCTGAGTACCACTGGGTGGAGTTCTCGTCGGCCACCAGGACATCTGCGCCGGAGCCGGCGTTGAGGTTCTCCATGGTGCGTTCGGGCATCTGGCCGCCGGGGTCGTCACGGCCGAGGCCTTCGGCGTCGGAGCGATCCATCACCGGGAACCGGTTGGTCTCGGCCAGCCAGCGCTCGGGCTGCAGCGCGAATTCCGGGTAGATCGTGAGCCGGGGAGCGAGGGTGAATTCCCGCGCTTCGGTGACTTCCCGCAGGCGATCGAGCGCCGGCCACGGGCGCTCGGGGTTGACGTGGTCGGCCGTGATCGGCGAGACGCCGCCCCAGTCGTCGATGCCGCATTCCAAGAGCCCACCAAAGTCCTCGGTGAGGTTCGGCGGAGCCTGCAGGTGGATGTCGGCGGGGAGGATCAGCCGTGCCAGCGCGATGGCCTGCGCATACTCGTCGGGCGGGCAGGCGGGCATGTTGTGCATCGACGTGCCCGCCTTGGGCAGGAAGTTCTGCACGATCACTTCCTGGATGTGGCCCCAGCGAGCGTGGCTCGCGGCGATGGCCTCGAGCGCCGCCAGCCGGTCGGCGAGCGACTCGCCGATGCCCACGAGGATCCCGGTGGTGTACGGAATGGCCCCCTCGCCGGCGGCTTCGAGCGTGGCGAGCCGCCGAGCCGGTTCCTTGTCGGGCGATCCCCGGTGGCAGTCGAGGTGGGGGTTCAGCGACTCCAGCATCATCCCCTGGCTGGGCGACACCTCGCGCAGCGCCGCCAGCTCGCTCGCGGTCATGGCGCCCGGGTTGGCATGGGGGAGCAGCCCGGTCTCGTCGCGCACGAGACGGCACATCTCGACCAGGTAGTGGACGGTGGAGTCCCAGCCGTGCTCAGCAAGCCAGTCCGCCGCTGCGGGGTAGCGCAGCTCGGGGCGCTCGCCCAGGGTGAACAGCGCCTCGTGGCAGCCCGCCCGGGCACCGCTGGCGGCGATCTCCAACACCTGCTCGGGCGTCAGGTACGGCGAGTCGAGCCGGGCGGGAGGCTGTGCGAACGTGCAGTAGCCGCACTTGTCGCGGCACAGCATGGTCAGCGGGATGAACACTTTCGGGCTGTAGGTCACCCGCGTGCCGAACGCCTGGCCGCGCACGGCCGCTGCCTGCTCGGCAAGCTCGCCGAGCGGCAGCGCAGCCAGTGCCAGCGATGCCGCCGAGGGCTGCGGGGCCACGGCAGTGCCGTTGGGCGACGCGCCGTTGGCCGCCGGATCGTCCACGCCACGCGACGGTTCGATGATGGTCACAGGGCCCCTCCGTTCGTGGGCTGCTGTTGAAAGGCGGTGGCGGCAGCGGCGACCTCGTGGCCGCTCAGCCCCTCGGGGGGCGCTTGGTCGCGAAGCGACGCGTCGCTGCGGCTGGACCGGCTGCGGATGCGAGTGGGGCTCACCGGCTCGTCGCAGCCGGGGCACCGGGTAGCGATCTCCAGCGGTGTCCCGCAGTCGGCGTGCACCAGCACGGTGGGCGCATCGCCGTCGTGGCACCAGCGGTCGCCCCAGGCCATCAGCGCGAGCAGGCTGTTCGACAGGTCGAGGCCCTTGGCAGTCAGGACGTAGTCGTGCCGGACCGGTCGGTGCTGGTAAGGCTCCTTGGCGACAACGCCTGCGTCTACGAGACGGCCGAGCCGGTCGGCCAGCATGTTGCGAGCGATGCCGAGGTCGTGCTGCATGGCGCTGAAGCGGCGCACGCCGCGGAACAGGTCACGCAGGATGAGCAGCGTCCAGCGGTCGCCCACGATGTCGAGGGTCGCCTGGATGGAGCAGCTCGGCTGGCCCGTGACTGTCTTCACGGCCGCGCACACTACGGCAGTCAGTTTCGGTTTGCAACCGACCCGCCCAGCTCGCGCGATTCAGGCGAGCGCGTCTGCCTGGCGAGCCGTCAGGCGAGCGAATCGGCCTTCGTCTGCAGCGACACCAGCAGCTCGTCGAAGCTCTTCGTGAATGCGGCGACGCCTTGCGCCTCGAGCGTGTCGGCGACGCCGTCGAGATCGATGCCGTGCTCCTGGACGGCATCAAGCACGTAGCTGGCCGCGGACTGGTCGGCATCGACGGTGCGACGCAGCTTGCCGTGATCGCAGAAGGCCGCCAGGGTGTCGTCGGGCATGGTGTTGACGGTGTGCGGGCCGATGAGCTCGTCGACATACAGCGTGTCGGGATAGGCCGGGTTCTTCGTGCTGGTTGACGCCCACAGCGGACGCTGCACTTGGGCCCCGAGCGCTGCGAGGCGTTCCCAGCGCGGCCCGCTGAAGATCTCGCCGAAGCGACCGTAGGCGGCCTGCGCCTGCGCCACGGCGGTGCGCCCCCGCAGGCCCAACGCGCTGGGTGTGCCCACCGAGTCGAGCCGGCGGTCGACCTCGGTGTCGGTGCGGCTCACGAAGAACGAGGCCACGCTGGCCACGCCCGACAGGTCCGCGACGCCGGATGCTACTCGATCCTCGAGCCCGCTCAGGTAGGCCTCGGCCACCTGCTCGTAGCGAGCCACGGAGAAGATGAGTGTCACGTTGATGCTGCGGCCCTCGGCGATCATCTGGCGAATGGCGCCGAGACCTTCGAGCGTGCCGGGAATCTTCACCATCAGGTTCGGTCGTGCGATGGCCTCGTGCAGATCCCGGGCAGCCTGGGTGGTGGCCGTCTGATCGTGCGCGAGCGACGGGTCCACCTCGACTGACACGAATCCGTCGGTGCCGCCCGATGCCTCGTGCACCCCTTCGAGCGCCCTCAGGGCACCCCGGATGTCGCTGGTGACCAGTTGCCAGTAGGCGTCGTCAACAGAAGTGCCGCCGCACACGAGGTCGCCGAACTGCTCGTCGTAGTCAGGCGACGACTCGATGGCCTTCTGGAAGATCGACGGGTTTGACGTGAGGCCGCGGATGCCCTGTTCGACCCAGGCGTCCAGCTCGCCACCGGTGATCCAGCCCCGGCGGAGATTGTCGAGCCACGGACTCTGCCCGCACTCGGAGTACAGCCCCTGTAAGCGCCCATTCGTAGTGCTGCCGTTGCCACCGTCGGTCATCAAGATCTTCCTGTGCGCGTGCCTGCTCAGGTTCTACAGCAGCGCGCGGGCTGCATCGGCGATGGCCGGTGCGGTGAAGCCGAAATGGTCCATGAGGTGGCCACCCGGCGCGCTCGCGCCGAACCGATTCATCGTGACAGTGGCATCTGCGTAGCGGTCCCAGCCCATCGCCGAGCCCGCTTCCACGCCGAGCACCGGCACGCCCTGCGGGAATACGGCGGCTCGATACTCAGCGTCTTGGGCCTCGAAGAGATCCCAGCTCGGCATTGACACCACCGAGCTGGCGATGCCGTCAGCAGCGAGCAGTGCGGCCGCGGCTGTGCAGCACTGCACCTCGCTGCCGGTGCCCGCCAAGATCACCGCCGGCGCCGGGGTGTCGATCAGCACGTAGGCGCCTAGGGCGACCTGCGATGGGCGGTCGGTGCCATCGAGCACGGGGACGTTCTGGCGTGTCAGCACCAGCGCGGTCGGGCCGGCTCGCTCGACCGCGATCTGCCACGCCTGAGACGTCTCGTTGGCGTCGGCGGGCCTGATCACGCACAGGCCCGGGATCGCCCGCAGCGATGCGACGTGCTCGACCGGCTGGTGGGTCGGCCCGTCCTCGCCCACGCCGATCGAGTCATGCGTCCAAACGAAAACAGTCTTCGCGCCGCTCAGGGCCGCCAGCCGCACAGCGGGCCGCATGTAGTCGCTGAACACCAGGAACGTGCCGACTGCCGGCAGCACGCCGCCGTGCAGCGCCATGCCGTTGGCCACTGCACCCATGGCGTGTTCGCGGACGCCGAAGTAGAGCTTGCGCCCACCCGGATTGGTGGCCGACAGCACCTCGGCGGCCACGTTGGTGCCGGTGTTGCCGGTCAGGTCGGCGCCGCCGCTGATGAGGGCGGGCACGGTGTCGAGCGACGCGTCGAGCACCCGATTGGCGGCGACCCGGGTGGCCATCTGGGTGCCGGCTTCGAAGGTCGGAAGATCTGACATCTCGCCGTTCACTGCGCCGGCCGACCACAGCGCGTCGAGCCAGCCGCGATCGTGGCCGCTGGCCGCGAGCCGAGCCTCCCATTCGACGCGCTCGGTTGCGCCATGTGCACCGGCTGACCGGTAGGCCTGCACTACGTCGTCGTCGAGGGCGAACGTCGCTTCGGGGTCCATGCCCATCGCCTGCTTGGCCGCAGCGATTTCGTCCGCGTCGGTGATCGCGCCATGCGCGGCTGAGGTGTCGGCCGCCGTCGGCATCGGGTAGCCGATGTGGCTGCGGACGATGATCATCGAGGGACGATCGCTGACCAGCGTGGCCTCGCGCAGCGCTTGCTCGAGAGTGGCGGTGTCTTCGGCGGCCTCGCCGAGGTCGGCAAGGTGCCAGCCGTACGCCTCGAAGCGACGGACGGCGTCGTCGCTGAGCGCCAGTTCAGTGCTGCCGTCGATCGTGATGTGGTTGTCGTCGTAGACGGCAACGAGGCGGCCGAGCTGCTGGTGGCCGGCGAGCGATGCTGCCTCGTGGCTGATGCCCTCCATCAGATCACCGTCGCTGACGATCACGAACGTGCGATGGTCCACCAAGTCCGCGCCCAAGCGGGAGCGCAGGCCGCGCTCGGCCATCGCCATGCCAACGGCGTTGGCAAAGCCCTGCCCCAATGGGCCGGTGGTGACCTCCACTCCTGGCGTGAGGCCGTATTCGGGGTGGCCGGGCGTGATCGATCCGAGCTGGCGGAAGTCTCGGATGTCATCGAGCGTGACGCCGTAGCCCACTAGGTGCGCCATGGCGTAGACGAGCATCGAGGCGTGGCCGGCCGACAGGATGAACCGGTCGCGATCGGGCCAATCTGGTGCTGCGGCGTCGTAGCGCAGGATGCGGGTGAACAGCACATGCGCCAGGGGCGCCAGCGCCATCGCCGTGCCGGTGTGGCCGCTGCGGGCACGCATCACGGCATCCATCGCCAGTGCCCGGATGGTGTTGATCTGCCGTGCTTCGAGAGTGGTGTTCATGTCGCCGGATTCATGAGGCTGGGTTCATCATTGCCCATCAGCGTCAGAGAACAGCGCCATCGAGGCGGTGAAACCGTGCACGTATGAGCGCGCTCCGACCGGGCCGATTTCGCCGGCGCAGAACATGCCGGCCACCTCGGCCGACGTCCGGTCCACGAGCGCCGACGCGTCGTGATGGGGAGCGTCGAACAGGTGGGTGCCCCGGCCGTTGCACGTGAACAGCAGGGCGCCCTCGGTCTGCGGCGAGTGCGCGAGCGCGGCGCGCAGGTCTTCGTTGGCAGTGTCGGCGTCGCGCACATGAAACTGCACGGTCGCGCCGATCGGCGCCTCGTCGCCGATGGCAATGGCGCCGCTCTCACGGTCTGCGCCGAGCACGCCGCGGATCAGGAAATCGCCGCGCTCGAAGTCGATCTTGCGCTCGTCGGTCACCCGGCCCACGTGCAGCCCTCGCTGCACCAGGCGCTGGTCAGCGGGGTCGAGCTTGGAGAACACCTGCTGCAGCCGCTCGAACGGCGGCATGCCCCCGAGCGACTTCACCACGTTGCCCTCGGCCTCGGTGATGATGTAGGGCTGGCCGATCGGGCGGCAGCCTTGAGAGACCAGGTGCGTCACGGTGGCGCTGCCACCCACGATCAGGGCCGCAGCGCCGTCGCGGTGCACGCCGCCGTCCACGACGATGCGGTTGCCGCCCGGCATGGGTGCCCCAGACGACAGCCCGCCCAGCACGCTCACATCGGGCCAGCGCTCGGCCCAGTGCCCGAGGGCGGCATCGACGGGGTAGGAGTACGGATCGGCCAGCACGATCATCGAGAGATCGCCGGCGGCGTGCACTTCGTCGAGCGCGGCCGCGAGCGCGTCGTCGTCGGCAGCCGGATCGGGCACCCCGCCCAGCCGGAGAGCGCGCGCCCGCGGCGCGTTGCCGCCGCCCAGGCTTCCCACCCACAGCACCGCGGCGGTTTCTTCCTCGATCTCACGCTCGCCCGCAGCCACCGAGACCGCCGTGGTGCCGATGAATGCACCGGGGTTGAGCAGCTCGAGCACCGCCGCGGCGATCTCGTCGGTGTTGCCCATGTGCTCGCCCGAGGTGAACAGCACGGCGACATCGGGTTGGACTCCCAGCGTCTCGAGCACCCGTCCCACGATCTCGCCGGTCGCGATGCCGGGATCGGCGTGCTGGGACAGTCCGACGGTGAACGGCATGCGTGCCTGGCCGGCCTAGCCGTCCTGCTGCGCGGGCGTGCCGGTCCAGCCGCCCGTGGCCGGCTCCGACGAAGGTGCAGGGGGCTCAGAGTCCTCCGCGGGAGGGTTCATGGTCAAGGGGACCACCACGACATCGCCCTGGTCGATGCGGCAGTGGGCCTCGATCGTCGACGGCTCGTCGAAGCTGAGCTCGGCTTGCACGAGGTTGTAGCCGAACTTCCCGGGCTCGACGCTGAGCGGTTGCACGTTGCGCGCGACCTGCTCGTCGCCGCGCATGAATCTCACCTCCAGCGCTGCCAATCCGGTATGTGAGGCGGGGCAGCGCACGAGCACGAGCATGTGTGGCGTGATCGTCACCGGGAACGGTCCGGGAGCCGCCGTGGAGAAGTGAACGCCGCCCAGATCGATGCGGGCTGCGCCGCCCGCGGCCTGGCGCATGTCGAAATGCTCGATGAACAGCGCGGACATGATCTGCACGCTGTGGATCGTAGGCGTGCAGCACACCTGTCAGGCGAACGCATTTCGGCTCAGCCTCCTAGATTGCTCGGCATGGCAAACAGCGAGAAGTTCGAAGGCGAATACGGACCCAGCACATGGGGCTGGGTGCGGGAGCAGGCGGACGCGTACGAGGCGTCGAACGGCAGCGAAGCCAACACGCTGCGCGACACCGGCTTGCCGATCATCGTGATGACAACGGTCGGGCACCGCACCGGCCTCGTGCGCAAGGTTCCGCTGATGCGAGTTGAGCATGAGGGCGAGTACGCGATCGTCGGCTCCAAGGGCGGCGCCCCGGCACATCCGGGCTGGTACCACAACCTGATGGCAGATTCGACCGTGCTCATTCAGGACGGGCCTCAGCCTTTCGAGACCACGGTGCGCCTCGTCAGCGGAGCCGAGCGTGAGGCGTGGTGGGAACGGTGCGTGGAAGCCTTCCCGCCTTACGCGGAATACCAGGCCAAAACAGATCGCGAGATCCCGGTCTTCATCTCCGCCCGTCCCAGTTGATCGCGCCGCAGCTTCGCGCTGCGCTGCCCGCTCTTGTTCCCACTCTCAATTGGACGCGGGCTCATGGGCCGCTCGGGTCTCGGCTTCGCCTTCGGCTCAGCCTCAACGGGCGAGCAGCTGGCGGTAGACGTTCGCCGCCCGTTCGAGCTCGGCGATCTCGACCCATTCGATCGCTTGGTGAGCCTGATCGATGGAACCCGGGCCGAACACCACGATTTGGTCGGCCACCTCGCCGTAACGCAGTGCGTTCGTGCCGAAATCGGCCACGGCGGGGCTGTGGCCTGACATCTCCGCCAGTGCGGTGACCAGATCGCTTCCGGGCGCCTGGAAGAAGGCGTTCTCGCCCAGACCGTTCGCCAGTTCCACCTTCACCCGCGCAGGCAGCGCTGCGGCGCGCACCAAGTCGGTGAGGCGAGCGAGTTCTTCTTGGTAGTCCTCGCCGTCGGCGATTCGCCTGCCGATGTACAGCTCGCATTGGTCGGGAATGATGTTGCGGGCCCGCCCGCCGCCCATCTCGTTGACCGACACCGTGCCTGCCCCGAGCACGCCGACGTCGCGTTGGCTCGCCAAGCGTTCTTGCTCGGCGTCGATGGCCGCGATGATGCGGGCGCCGGCGGACAGCGCATTGATGCCCAAGTGGGGTTTGGAGGAGTGTGCTGCACGCCCCTCGACCTCGACTTCGAGGCCGAGCCCGCCCTTGTGGCCGTACACCGGGACGCACATGGTCGGCTCGGCGACCACGATCTGCTCGCGGCGCTCGTTGCGTTCGAGCAGCCGGTCCCGGTAGGCGCCCGCACCCGCCAGGCCGCCGCCTTCCTCGGAGATCGTGCCCACCAGCTCGACGGTGCACATCGGCTGCTGGCCGGCGGCAGCCATCTCGGCCAGCACGGCGAGCACCACGGCCATTGTCGCCTTGGTGTCGACGGAGCCTCGCCCCCAGACCCGTCCTTCGCTGATGCGGCCCTCGAAGGGATCGCCTTCCATGTGCTCGACGCCGACGGTGTCGAGATGCACGTCGACGGCGAGCATGCGCTCTGTGCGGCCGGCGAAGCGGGCATACACGTTGGGACGCCCGGGCTCGATCTCGTGGAGCTCGACCTCAGCGCCCAGCGCTGCCGCTCGCTCTGCCACCCAGTCGGCCATGTCGGCCTCGGCGACGGTGCCCGAGCGCGGCCCGTGATGCAGCGGGTTGACGCTGGGGATGCGCACTATCTCGCTCAGCAGCCCGGCAATGGAATGGCCGGTGGCGGTGCCGTTCATCGTGCCTGTCGCCTCGCCGTCGCTCATGAGTCACCTCTTCGTGGCGGAGCGTACGCGCAGCGCGATCAGTACGCGGCGAACATCGGCGTGGGGTCGGCCGAAAAGCACAGTCGATGTGGCGGCCGGACGCCGTACCGTTGTGGCCTATGTTGACTGGTCCTGTGCCTGCTGGCGGTTCGCGTGTGCTGGCCGAGCTTCCCGTGGGGGCGCGGGTGGGCATAGCGTTCTCCGGCGGGCTCGACACCTCTGCGGCGGTGGCGTGGATGAACGAGCGTGGCGCGCTCGTGTGCGCCTACACGGCCGATCTGGGTCAGTACGACGAACCCGACTTGCCAGGGGTGCCGCAGCGGGCACTTGACTACGGCGCCCACGCAGCACGCTTGGTGGACTGCCGAGCCGAACTGGTGCGAGAGGGCTTGATGGCGCTGCAGTGCGGCGCGTTTCACATCTCGACAGCCGGCCGCACATACTTCAACACCACGCCGCTGGGCCGAGCGGTGACCGGCACGATGCTGGTGGCGGCCATGGCCGAGGACGGCGTGGACATTTGGGGCGACGGCTCGACATACAAGGGCAACGACATCGAGCGCTTCTACCGTTACGGCCTGCTGGTCAACGCCGGTCTGCGTATCTACAAGCCTTGGCTGGACTCGGCGTTCGTGGACGAGCTGGGCGGGCGTGCCGGGATGAGCGAGTTCCTGGTGTCGCGCGGCCTGCCGTACCGGGACCCCACCGAGAAGGCATATTCCACCGACGCCAACATCTGGGGCGCCACGCACGAAGCCAAGCAACTGGAGGACTTGGGCACGTCGATGGAGATCGTTGAGCCGATCATGGGCGTCGCCCACTGGGATCCGGCGGTCGGAATCGACACTGAGGACGTCACGATCCGCTTCGAGGCTGGTTGGCCTGTTGCCATCGGTGGGCGGGAATTGTCGGCCTCAGGCGCTGAGGGCAGCGATCACGTCGCGCTGGTGCTGGAAGCGAACGCCATCGGCGGGCGCCACGGCCTCGGCATGAGCGACCAGATCGAGAACCGTGTCATCGAGGCCAAGTCGCGTGGCATCTACGAAGCACCGGGGATGGCGCTGCTGCACATCGCGTATGAGCGGCTGCTGTCGGCGATCCACAACGAAGCCACGCTCGACAATTACCGCACGATGGGTCGCCGGCTGGGTCGGCTGCTGTACGAGGGCCGCTGGTTCGACCCCCAGGCGCTGATGCTGCGCGACTCGCTGCTGCGCTGGCTGGGCTCGTCGGTTTCGGGCGAGGTCACGCTGCGGCTGCGCCGCGGCGACGACTACTCAGTGCTCGACACCAGCGGCCCGGCGCTCACCTACGCGGCAGATCGCCTGTCGATGGAACGAGTCGAAGACGCGGCGTTCGGCCCAGGCGACCGCATCGGGCAGCTCACCATGGCGAACCTGGACATCGCCGACAGCCGAGAGAAGCTCGCGGCCTATCGCGACACCGGCCGGCTCGGTCCCGGCGGGCTGGCCGAACTCGATACCTGATTTGAGCGTCGGCGCTGCTCGGCGTCAGCCGCCGCTGCGGAAGCCGTCGAGGATGTCGTTGAACGTGGCGCTTGGCCGCATTGCTGCTTCGGCGAGTGCCGGGTCGGGCAGGTAGTAGCCGCCGAGGTCAACCGGCACCCCTTGGCATTCCACGAGTTCGGCAATGATCTGGTTCTCATTGGCGGCCAATGCCGCCCCCAGCGGGGCGAACCGCTCGGCGAGGTCGGCATCGGCGCCCTGGCGGGCCATCTCGTCGGCCCAGTGCTTCGCAAGATAGAAGTGGCTGGCGCGGTTGTCGGGCTCGTTGACGCGGCGGCTGGGAGCGCGGCCTTCGGCGAGCCATGTGCCGATCGCAGCATCGAGCGTGTCGGCGAGCAGCTGCGCGACGGGGTTGGCGGCCACACGGGCCAGATGTTCGAGCGACACCGCCAGGGCCAGGAACTCGCCCAGGCTGTCCCACCGGAGGTGGTTCTCGGCCACCATCTGCTGGACGTGCTTGGGCGCTGAGCCGCCGGCGCCTGTTTCGAAGAGGCCACCACCGGCCATGAGCGGCACGACCGAGAGCATCTTGGCCGACGTGCCCAGCTCGAGGATCGGGAACAGGTCGGTGTTGTAGTCGCGCAACACGTTGCCCGTGACCGAGATGGTGTCTTCCCCGCGCCGGATGCGCTCCAGCGAGAAGCGGCAGGCATCGGCCGGGGCCAAGGTCCTGATGTCGAGCTCGCCGATCGAGGCGTCACCGGCCCGCCGTTCCGCCAGCCGTGCATCGACCTTGGTAATGAGCTGCGCATCGTGGGGCCGTTCGGCATCGAGCCAGAACACGACCGCAGCACCGGTGAGCTGACCGCGCTCGATGGCCAGGTCGACCCAGTTGCCGATGGCTGCGTCGTTCGTAGTGCACATGCGCCAGATGTCGCCCTCGGCGACCTGGTGGCTCATCAGTACCTCGCCGGACTCTGAGGTGACCCGCATGGTCCCGGCAGCGTCCACCTCGTAGGTCTTGTCGTGACTGCCGTACTCCTCGGCCTTTTGGGCCATGAGGCCCACGTTGGGCACCGAGCCCATGGTCGTTGGGTCGTAGGCGCCGTTGGCGCGGCAGTCGTCGATCACCGCTTGGTAGATGCCCGCGTAGCTGGAGTCGGGGATGACGGCCTTGGTGTCGTGCTGATTGCCCTCGGCGTTCCACATCTGGCCAGACGACCGGATCATGGCCGGCATGGACGCGTCCACAATGACGTCGCTCGGCACGTGCAGGTTGGTGATGCCGCGGTCGGAGTCGACCATGGCCAGGCCGGGGCGCTCGGCGAGCGTGGCGGCGATGTCGGCCTCGACGGCCCCGCGCTGCGCTGCAGGCAGCGACTCGACGGCGGCCAGCACGTTGGCCCAGCCGTCATTGGGGTCTGCACCGGCGGCCGCGAGCGCTTCGGCGTGCCGGTCGAACACCGGTGCGAAGAACGCTCGCACTGCATGGCCGAACACGATCGGGTCGGAGACCTTCATCATGGTGGCCTTGAGATGCAGCGAGAACAGCACCTCTTGGGCACGGGCGTCGGCGATCTGGCCGTCGAGGAACTCGCGCAGCGCGGCGATCGACATGAACGTGGAGTCGACGACGTCGCCGGCACCGACCGGGACCTTGCGCATCAGGCGCACGTTCCCCTCGTCATCCACATGCTCGATGCTCAGTGAGCCTGCTCCGCCTGCCGTGGCCGACTGCTCGTTCGAGCGGAAGTCGCCGCCGGACATCGTCGACACGTGGCTCTGGCTCTGCGGCGACCAAGCGCCCATCGAGTGGGGATACTGGCGCGCGTATTCCTTGACGGCGCGGGGTGCGCGGCGGTCGGAGTTGCCCTCGCGCAGCACCGGATTCACCGCCGAGCCCTTCACCCGGTCGAAGCGCTCGCGAATCTCGCGCTCGGATGCGTTGGCGGGGTCGTCGGGGTAATCGGGGACTGCATAGCCCTTCGATTGCAGCTCGGCGATGGCGTCCTTGAGCTGGGGGACCGAGGCAGAGATGTTCGGCAGCTTGATGATGTTGGCGCCGCGGTCTTGGGTCCACTCGCCGAGTTCGCTCAGCGCATCGCCGATTCGCTGGTGCGGCTCGAGCACGTCACCGAAGGCCGCGATGATCCGTCCTGCCAACGAGATGTCACGTGTCTCGACGTCGACGCCGGCAGCGTCGGTGAATGCCGTGATGATCGGCAGCAGCGAGTAGGTGGCCAGCGCCGGAGCCTCGTCGGTGTGGGTATAGACGATCTTCGAACCAGAGTCGTTGGGCGAGGAAGACATAGCGATTGGACGCTACCGCCCACCGGGGAGCCGCCGCCCGTCCGGCTGCGGCGGTTCAGCCGGCTGCGTGCGCTGCGGCGGAGCTTCCCGCCAGGCGGCCGAACACGGCACCCGCTGAGAGGCCCGAGCCGCCGGGGTAGTTGCCGTAGAACAGTCCGCCCACCAGCTCGCCCGCGGCATACAGGCCCTTGATCGGCCGCAGGTCGGTGTCGATCACACAGCCGGTCTCGTCGACGCGCAGCCCGCCGAACGTGAAGGTCAGGCCGCACGTCACCCGGAACGCAGCGAAGGGAGGCGTTTCGATCGGCATCGCCCAATTTGTCTTGTCGGGGCTGAGGCCCCTCGTGCGGCGGCCGTCGAGCACGTTGGGGTCGAACCCGACGCTGCGGTCGACCGCTGCGTTGAACTCGCTGATGGTCGCCAGCGCTCGCTCGGTGTGCACGTCTTCCATGCGCGCGCACAACTCCTCGATGCTGTCGGCGGTCACTTTGGTGACCTGCCGGATGCGGTACTCGTCGCGCAGCAGGTGATCGGTGCTGGCGTCGAAAACCTGCCAAGCCGAGTGCCCTGGTTGGGCAAGGATCTCGCGTCCGTAGCGGGCGTAGGTGTAGTTGCGGAAGTCGGCGCCCTCGTCCACGAAGCGCTGGCCGTCCTGGTTCAGCACGATCGAGAACGGGTAGCTGTGCTTCTGGAAGCCGTCGCCGACGGCAAGGTCGCCGAACTCCGGGGCGTTGTAGTCCCACGCCACGGCGTGGGCGCCGCTCCAGTTGCCGTACGGCATCGCACCGATGTCGAGCGCCATTGCGATGCCGTCGCCGGTGTTGAAGCGGGTGCCGCGCACCTTGGCGAGGTCCCATCCGGGACCCAGGTAGCGGGTGCGCCATTCGGCGTTGGCTTGGAATCCGCCGGCTGCCAGCACGACAGCGCTGCACTCGACGTCGATCACTCGGGCACTGCGGCGTACGCGAACACCTCGGACAGCACCGCTGTCGTCGGTCAGCAGCGAGCGTGCCGCGGCTTCGTGCCACAGGTCGATCTGGTTCCGACCGAGCGCCGCCCGCAGCGACTCCACGAGACCCTCACCGCCGCCAACCGACTCCACCGTGAGCCCACCCCAGAATGTGAAGCGCCCATCCACTTTGAAGGCCTGGCGACCCCAGATCGGCGCGAAACGCACGCCGTGGCTCGCCATCCACATCAGCGTGTCCTTGCTGCGGGTGACGAGCATGTCGGCCAGATCGGGATCGCATCGGTAGTCGGAGATGCGGCACAGGTCGGCGTAGAACTGCGCTTCGGTGTAGGTGCCGAAGTCGGTCACCTCCACTTCGGCGTCGGTGAGATCGGGCATCAGCGCTCGCAGGTCGTCGACGCCGTCGTAGGCGAAACGGATCGCACCGGCTGTGAAGCGGCTGTTGCCGCCGGCTTCGGCCTCGGGCGCCCGCTCCAGCACCAGCACCCGGGCGCCGCCCTCGTGCGCTGCGAGCGCTGCGCACATCGCCGCATTGCCTGCGCCCACCACCACCACGTCGTAGTGCTCCGCCGGGTTTGCGGCGGCCGATCGGTCAGGCGCATTCACGCCGGGCGAGCCTATGTGGAGCGTCGCGACAATGCGGGAGAGAGGTCGGTTGGTTGCATCGCCGTGCTCCGGTGCGGAAACGAGCCAGGGGAGCGGCGTACGCTGCGGCGATGAGCCAATCCAGCACAACCGACGACGCTGCGAACAGCGACGTGGTGATCGACCATGACCGTCTCGCCGGCTTCATCGCCGAGATCTTCCGCCACACTGCGTGCTCCGATGCCGAAGCGGAGCGCATCGGCCGCAGTCTCGTGGGCGCCAACCTGGCGGGCCACGACAGCCACGGCGTGATCCGTTCGGCGCTGTACGTGGATCTGCTGGCCAACGGCGTTCAGCTCGCCGACCAGGAG